>CAZXTO010000175.1:0-7332 GCA_964643675.1 uncultured Planctomycetales bacterium | reverse complement strand
AGGCTTCCGTCCTCGACATCGGTCCTCAGGCCTCCGGAACCGCCCCGACCCGGGTAGAGCCAGGTCAGGCGCAGCGGCTGGGTCCACGGCGAACCATCGACCGCTCGCACGCGCAAGGTGGCAAGATCCAATGCCGGATGCAGGTCGATCGGCAGCAAGCGCGGATCCTCGGTGGTCTCCCTGGCGGCCACCATCACTCCTTCCACGCGAGCGATCGCATCCTCGGCGCTCGGATGCAGGAGCTCGAGCGTGTAGGCGCCCGGCGGCACGGAATTCAGCACCACCGGACCTTCGCCGAAGTCCCGGCTGAAGAGGGTCGCCTCTCCCCCGCCTGCGGGCGCGAGCTTGATCTTGAGTCGCCGACGCTCTTCCATCCCCTGCGGGAAGCGCGCAGTCAGGGCCACCGCCCCGCCCGCCTGCAGCACCAGGCTCAGGTCCTCCTGGCCGAGGTGGAACGGGGCCGGCTCCGGCAGGAAGTAGCCGTAGGCCTCGGCCCTGATCCGGTAGCGGCTCCTGGAGTCCTCCGGGAGAAGGTTCGATTCGAGGCGGCCGCGCAGCTGGAAGCTGCCACCCTCACCCCGCTCGTCGAGCAGGCGGCGGAAGGGGGCGTTGCCCCAATCCTGCTCACTCCGGTACTCCCCGAACAGGACCTCCGGGAAGAGCCGCGCCCCCTCCACCGGCCGCCCCTCGGAGTCGACCACCCTTCCCGACAACACCAACGGCGGCGCCTGCAGGCGCAGGTCCCCGAGTTCGGTCAGGCCGGGCGGCAGCTGCGGCGGCAGTTCGACCCGGACCTCGAGCCGGTCCCGCAGCTTCGAATCCTCCGGGCGGATCTGGAAGGCGCGCAGCTCGCCGGCGCGGCGGCTCGCGTCCGCCGAGAAGCGGAACCGCCCGTCCCCGTCCAGCTTGAGGTCGCCGCTGCTCTCCATGCCTTCACTGATCAGGGCGGCGTCCCAGCGCCCGCCCGAGACCAGCTGACCGTCCTCGCCGATCAAGCGACCGGTGAGCACCGGCGCGCCGCTCATGTCGATCGAGAGCGCGACGGTCTCCCCCGCCGCGGTCGGCCCCGACCCGCGCGCCGAGAACCGGCCGCTGGTCCCCTGGAGCTGCACGCTCGCCTGCAGTTCCAAGCCCAGAGCGACGCACGGGAAGCGGGCGCGGCCGTCCTCGAGAGAGGCACGGAGGGACTGCCCGAACCCGCTTCGGCGCGGCTGCATGGGATCGAGGATGCTGAGCCGGCAGCTACCCCTGGTGCCGGCGGGGAGGCCGGCCACCGAGACCTCGACCGCCCCGAAGGCAGGCACCGTGAGTTCGACCGGAGCGCTCGGCCAGTCCTGGAAGTCCACCTCGCAGGACGGCCATTCCCGGTCGAGGAGTTCGGCGACCATGACCCGGACCGAGGAAACCGGTCCGCCCAAGGAACTGCCCGGACTCGAGTCCGGGAAGAAGGCGATCCCGCGCTCGTCGCTCCCCACGGAGCGGGAGAAGAAGGGACGGTCGGGATCCCACTCCGGGCCGGAGACGGGTACGCCAGCGATCGGACGACCCTCGCGGTCGACGACGCGGACTTCGAGCGGACGCAGCTCCTGCAGCGTGAGCAGGAACTCGGTCTCACCACCTGGATGCCAGAGGGTGGATCCACGCTCCTCGCCGAAGCGGACCGCGATCAGCAGCGGGCCGCCGTCATGGCGCCATTGCAGTCGGCCCTCCTCGTCCGCTTCCTGCCGCTCAGTCACGGAGACCACCTCAGGCGCGTCGAAGAGGAGCGAGGGGTGCCGCTCCTCGACCCGGAGCTTCCTCCGCAGTTCGGGAGTCCAGGGGGCAAGCCGGATCTCCGCCCCAGCGGCGCGGGAATGATCCCCGTGCAGCACGATCAGGGACAGGTCGACCGGCACCCGGTCGAGGTCCGAACCGGTCAAGGCGCGACGTTCGTCACGTCCCAGCAGATCCTGCTCGGCTGCCGTCGGTGCGGCCCGCTCGGGCGCCGCGATCAGCCGGTTGGGTGGCCGGTTGGACTCCTGGGAACCAGCAACGCCCTCCCGCGAACCCCAGAACAGGATCGCGCTCCCCCCGGCCAGCAGCGCGAGCAGGAACAGGGAGAGCCAGGTGGTGAGGCCGAGCCGCCTCACTCGTCCTCCGCCTCGACCGCACCCAATTCGGCCGGCGGCTCCAGCTCGATCGTCGTGCCGTGGCTGGCTTCATCGATCCGCCACTCCCCGCCCGGATACTCAGCGATCACCATGGTCCAGGTCTGATCCTTCTTCTCCAGGACGGCCCACTTCCAGCGGTAGATGCCCGGAGCAGGGAAGACGAGGGTCGCGGTCGGATCGCCTCGGAAGTCCCCGCGGAATTCTGGTTGAGAGAACGGGACCCGGGATCCGTCCGTCCGATGTCGTTGGATGCGGAACTCGAGGGAACGGCCAGGATCCAATTCGGTCACGAGCCGAGGCAGCCTCACCTCGACCTCGATGGGGTCCCCCAGTTCGACGACCTGGTCGGACTGGAAGGCCGGGATCAGGACCGAGCGACCTCGGAACTCGCCGACCATCAGATCGCAGGGAGCCGGCTTGAAGTAAGGAACGAGGTAGCTCCCGTCGGCTCGTCGCTGCTGACCGCCGCCTCCTCCGCGGCCGGAGGGATGCTGCCAGGTGATCATCGGGGTCTTCTCGACGGGATGCCCATCCTTGCCCAAGACCATGAGGCTCGCCACGCCCAGCATCGGCTTGAGATCGCAGGGATTGAGGGCCTCGGGTCTGGCAGCGGCCCCTCCTTGGACCACGATTCCCGGCACGACCATCAGCGGCTCCTCGGCGCAATCATGCCGGACCTCGAAGTCGTAGCGTCCTGCTGGCAGGGATCTCCAGATGACCTCGGTGAGCTCGGCCCGCCCGACACTCATCCGGAGCGGAGCTCCCCCCGCCGCAGGATTCAGGTGGAAGCTGAGATCGCGTGCCGTCTCCAGGCCATCCGGGAGCAGGAAGCTCATGTGCAGCTCCCCTCCCCGCGCCATGACGACTTCGATTCCCTCCTCACCGATGACGAAGGGGATGGCCTCAGGCAGGACGTAGCCCTCAGCCCGCGCCGTGAGGCGGAAGCGCGGGTTCTCCATGGTCTCGCGCGGATCGCCATCGAAGGAACCCCGGACCTCGAAGCTCCCGTCAGCAGAACTCGGCCGCGGATCCCGCGAGTGGTTGAGGCCGACCCAGAACTCCCGATCTCCGCCCGGGCTCACCAGGTACTCCGCCCCCACGCGGGCTCCCGCCACGGGCTCACCCTGGCCGTCGATGACCCTGCCGCTGTAGAGGAAAGGGAGCGGTTGGAATCGCAGGTCTCCGAGCTCGGTGACACCAGGAGGGAGCAGCGGAGGCAGTTCGACCCGAGCTTCGATCAAGGGCCCTTCAGCGTCCCCAGGCTGCCCCCACCCCGGATCCCGCGGTTCGATGACGAAGGCCTTCAGGTCCCCGCTCCGCTGCTTCTCCCCCATGCTGTAGCGGAACCGGCCCTCTTCATCGACCTTGAGGGTGGTCCGGCTGCGCATGCCCTCGCTCAGCAAGGTGGCCTTCCAATCCTCATCCTCGGCCGGCTGGCCGTCCTCGCGCAGGAGCCGCCCCACGAGGACGGGGGTCCCGCCCTGATCCAAGGCCAAGGCCACGGTCTCACCCGACACGAGCGGTCCCGGGCCGGTCGCCGTGAAGCTCCCGGCGGTGCCTTCCACCCGCATGGTGGCCTCGAGCTGCAAGCCGAGTCCGACCTGCGGGAAGCGGAGTTCGCCGGCGAATCCGGACCGGCTCAAGCGCGGCGCGCGGAAGCGGGAGAGTCGGTCATCGCCCGTCTTGATCCGGAGTTCGACCGACATCCGCGCGTCCTCCGGGAACCCGGGGGTGAGGATCTCCACCCCGCCGAAGGGAGGAACGGTCAGGTCGACCGGCTCGGTCGGCCAAGGATCGGCCGGGACCTCCACCGCCGGCCACTCCGGAGCCAGGATCTCGGCGACGACGAAGCCACGCGTGGCGGGAGCGCCGTTCCGATTCGTCCACGGGAAGGAGGGGATCGGGGCGAGGCCATCGACCGGCCGCGAGGTACCGCCCTCAGGGCTCGGAGAGAGGCGCCGTTCGGGTGAGGAGAAGGACCATTGGACCGGGACGCCGCCGACCGGACGGCCGCCTTCGTCGAGGACCCGGACGGCGAGGCTCCGCAGGGGGTGCAAGGTCAATTCCAGGTCCCGTCCCCCATCAGGCTTCCAGCCAGTCGAACCACGGAAGCCCTCCGACCAAGCCTGGATTCCCAGGCCGTAGCCGTCGTGTTGCCAACGAAGCACGCCGGAAGAATCGGTCCGGCGCTCGTCCATGAGCGCCTGCATGGCGGGGGAATCCCTGCGCCGCTGTTCATGCGAGAGCTGTTGCGCCTGCTCGAGCCGCTCGGGCGACATTGAGAACAGGAAGACGGGGAAGTCCGGGGCAGGGGAGCCGTCGAGGTGGCGGACGGTCAGGACGAGCTCGACGGGGATCGCCTCGGCGGGAGTCGAGGGGAGGACCTCGCGCCCCTGGATGGCCACGTCGACCGCAGGGGCGTTGGCTGGGGCGAGGAGTTGGGGAGCGGCTCCCGCCGCTTCCGCTCCTTCCTCCGGATCGCCGATCTCTGCAGGCCGGTGGGATTGGATCTCAGGGGCCGGCGGACGACCTTCGGGGCCTCCCGACCAGACCAGGAAGGCTGTCGTCGCGACGACGGCCAGGATGAGCAGGAGGATCAGCGGAGATCTCATCGACGTCAACGGGAAAGGAATCAGGGGGCGGGAAAGCCGCGGCAACGACGGACGGCGCTTCATTCTAGGATGAGCCGTCCTCGACGGGAGCGGGGGAAACAATCGATGTCTGACCCCGAATTGCCTCCAGGTCCAAGCGGTACATGATCTGGTTGTAGTCGTAGCGCGGGGTGGGGCGTTGGTTGCCGCTGAAGGTGGCGGTGTAGGTGCCTTCGAAGTAGATCGTGCGGCCGTCGTCCTGGTCGAAGTAGGGGTGGTGGCGCACGTTGTAGAAGCTGTAGTCGTCGTGGCTGACGATCTTGGCGGCGGGGCTCCAGGCGCCCACTTGCCGAACAGCGCGGTGCGGTAACCGGCCTCGCGCAGCAGCGCGGCGAGGGTCGGCTCGGCGCCGGTCAACCGGTGCGCGCGGTGGGCCGGGTCGTACATCATGCCGACCGAACCCAGCCCGCCCAGGGAGCGCTCGGGCAGCCGGCCGGTCAGCAGCGAGTAGCGGCTCGGGGTGCACACCGAGGCGGTGGTGTTGAAGTCGGTGAAGCGCACGCCCTGCGCCGCCAGGCCATCGATGCGCGGCGTCGCCAGCTCGCCGCCGTAGCAGCCGAGGTCGCCCCAACCGAGGTCGTCGGCCACGATCAGCAGCAGGTTCGGGCGTGGGGCGAGTCCGGGCGCGGGAGCACCGGCGGCTCCACCCGCGACCGCCTCCCCGCCCGGTTCGTCCCCACCCGAGGCCGCGCCAGGCCCGGTGACCTGCCCGGAGGGCGGGGCGTTCACGCAGGCCGGCAACAGCGCGAGCAGCGCCGCGAAGCCCACCGCGAGCAGCTGCGCGAGCACCAGGGCCGCCGGCCGACGCGCGACCGCACTCACCGCTCCCCCTCCCCGCTCGGGAGCGGCACGAGGACGGAGCCGCCGAGCTCATCCTCCTCGATCCTCAGCTTCGACTCCCGGGTCTGGACCAGCTCGACCGCGCCGTCGCGGGCCACCGACCAGGTCCAGTAGAAGGTGTAGCTGCCGGCGCGCGGCAGCTCCGCGCTCAGCTCGCCGCCGGCCTCCAGGCGGCCATCGATCGGCACCTCCAGGGGCAGCATGCCCGGGCCGGCGGAGCGACCGGCGTCTGGCTGGCGGTGCAAGGAGACGCGCAGCGTGGTCCCGGGGGGAGCCGGCCGGTTCGGCGTGGGCAAGACCGACGGCAGCCGCAGCCTGGTGGAGAGCAGAGCTTCGAGCACGACCTCGACGTCGGCGTCCAGGCGCTCGAGCAGCACCGTTCGGCGCCCCTCGGCGCTGACCTGGTAATCGCGCGGCGTGGCCAGGATCACCGGCACCGGAACCTGGCGCGCGTCGGCCGGCGGGAATCCGCCGGCGCCGCCGAGGCCCTCGGCGCCGATCCGCCGCACCTTGGCAGCCTTGGCGAGGCCGGCGCCGTGCTCGTCGAGCACCGTGATCCGCACCACCGCGATCAGGCTGCGCAGGTCGGCGCTGCCGGCGTCGACGGTCGCGCCGCCCTGCACCGGGATCGGTCCGGCCCGCCACAAGGGATCCTCCTCGCCGCGCAAGCCGACCTCGAGCGAATAATCTCCCGGCCGCAGGTCGCGCCACCGAGCCGCGGCGACCGAATCCCCGACCGGCGGACGACCCCAGCTCCGCCGACCGCTGGCGGCTTCCCGGGCGCCCAGGGTGAGGTCGGGCGGATCGAGTCCCTCCGGCAGGTACAGGGTCAATTCGATCGCCCCGGCCTCGGCCAGGGTCAGCTCCACGCCCTGCTGGCCCGGCGCGAAGGCGACCGGCGCCTCCAGCGCCCGGTCCGCCTTCCGCGCCAGCACCCGGAACTCGCCGATGCCGCCGCCGAGCGCGGCCGGATCCTCCTGCAGGCGGAACTCGCCGTCGATGCCGCTCAGCTGCCGCGCCGGGCCGAAGGCGGCCCAGGTCTCCCCCAGCTGTTCGTCCCTCGCCGCGAGCCGCTCCACCCAGACCAGGGCACCGGTCACGGGAGCGCCGTCGGCGTCCACCACCCGTCCGGCGACGAGCAGCGGCACCTGGGCCAGCCTGAGCTCACCGAGCTCGTGTTCGCCGGCGCCGTAGCGCCCCGCCAGCTCGGCGCGCGCTTGGCGCAGGCCGCCACCGGCGCGCGTGGTGCGGCCGAGGGCCGGCTCGTGGAGGGTGAGCGAGCGCAGCTTCCAGGCCTGCTGTTCGGCTTCCAGCAGGATGCGGAAGGCGCCGGCCTCATCCAAAACCACCCCGCCTTGGTGCACCGCGCCGCTCTCGCTCTCGAGCCGGAAGCGCCACGAGCGCTCAGGCGGCACCCGCCGGTCGCTGCCGAGCAGGCGGCCGCGCAAGGCCGCCACCCCGCCGAGGTCCACCACCAGCTCGCGGCGCTCGCCGTCCGCCTGCGGGCCGGGGCCTTCGGCGTGGACCGCGCCGTCGACCCCCTCGAGATCCAGGGTGGCGCGGAACTGCAGGCCGATCGGCACGTGGCGGAAGAGCGCGGTCCCCTGCTCCATCGGGAGCGTCGGGCCGCGGAAGGGCGAGAAGGGGCGGGCGGCGCCGTCGGGCGGCAGCGCGGCCAGGGTGCACTGGCG
>CAZXTO010000174.1:0-7398 GCA_964643675.1 uncultured Planctomycetales bacterium | reverse complement strand
CCGAGGGACAAGACCGCCGAGCCAAAGGCGTCGCCGACGGCGATGCCCAGGATCCCCGTGACCAGGCGGCCGTCCTCGCCGTTCAAGACCTGGATCGAACCAGCGCCGGCGCCGGCGCGGGAATCCCCTGGGGAACCGACCAGGACCTCGCCGTAGCCGTCGCCGTCGAGGTCGCCGAGGGCAGCGAGGGTGGCGCCGAAGCGCCCGTCCTGCTGGCTACCCGGCTGGCGGTAGAGCTGGTGCCAGTCCTGCTGCGCGCCCAAGGAGGGAAGGAGGACGGCTGTCGCCGTCAAGAAAGACAGGAGAGTGCGGGTCATAGCGATCGGGAAACAGGGCCAGAGGACGTCGATAGCGGCAGCCCGGGACCCGGTTTCCGTTTCCCGGCCGAAGGAACCAGCGCCGGCCGCGAGGGCTGGGGCCGGGCTTCACGTTATCCAGGAACCAGCCAAGAAGGGAAGAAAACGGAGCTCCCCTCCTTGACCTCCGGGCCTGCCGATCACGGCAGGATGCGCAGGCTGACCTTGTTGCTGAGCTGGTTGCCGATCACGTTGAACAGCATCGCCTGCAGGTGGAACTGGCGCCCCGCGACCGCGCTGGTGTTCGGGATCGCCGCCGGCAGGGCCAGGCCGCCGGCCGGGATCACGGTGATCGGGCTGTTCCAGACCACCGAGCTGCGCAGCACCTCGAGCAGGCCGAAGAAGCTCGGCTGGCGGGTCAGCTCGGTGCCGGCCCCGAACAGCACCGAGCCCCAGCTGTCCGGAGCGTGCAGCGTGATCGTGCCGCCGGCCTGCGGCACCCCGGTGACGTGGAACAGCTGCTCGTAGGCGTCGGCGACGTAGACCGAGCCGCCGTTGCCGAAGTGGTTGGCGTGCACCGCCTTGGTGCCCATCGCCATCACGTCGCCGTCGGCCCCGAGGTCGACGTGGTAGGCCGAGCCGGGGCTGTCCAGGCTGCAGCTCAGGGCGCCGCTCGCGACCTCGTAGACCAAGCCTTCGGGCACCAGGCCGAGGTCGTCGCCCCAGGAGCCGAAGGCGGCGTACTCGCCGTGCTCGTCCATCACCGCGGCCCGCCCGCTGACCTGCACCGCGGTGCCAGGAGCGTCCCAGGACTGCGCGAACAGGCCGAGGTCCTGGTCGACGTCGTGCACCCCGACCTCGAAGTGGTTCATGGCCGGCGAGTAGCGCTGCTTGAGGAAGGCGCAGTGGCTGCCGTCGCCGTCCAGCGCCACCTGGCCGACGTAGATCGAGCCGCTGAAGCTGCGGTGCACGAGCTGGTTCCAGACCCCGGGGGAGGCCTCCTCGTAGACCCGGAAGTAGCCGAATTGACCGTAGGCGAAGCGCTTGCCGTCGCCGGACAGGTCGTGCGCGTCGAAGGAGGCGCCGATGTTGTGGCGGTACTCCTCGAGCCCGGCCAGGGTGTCGTAGATCACCGCGTCCGCCCCCACGTTCACGTAGGCACGCCGTCCGTCGTCGCTGAGCCGCACCTGGCGACCGTGGTAGCTGCTGCCGCTCGACAGGGCGCCGCTCGCGATCAGGTTGCCGGCGCGGTCGAAGGTCCGCATCAACAGGCTGCCGCTGTTCGGGTCGCCCTTCCAGGCCAGCACGAAGGATCCGTCGTCGGCCAGCGCCACGCCGCCGCCGAAGTGGTTGGCGGTGCGCGGGAAGGTGTAGCTCCAGTCGACGGCGCCGCCGGCGGTGGTGTCCCACACCCGCAGCACGGCCTCGTAGTCGTAGCCGGAGCCCGGGTCCATGTCGGTGGCGGCCAGCGCCGCCGCCACCGGAGCGCGCTCGGCGAGGGCCAGCTGCGGCGACTCCGAACCCAGGGTGGAGTAGTCGAACACCGGTTGCGGATCGACCGCGTGGTAGAGGCTCACCGCCTCGTTGTTCAGCCCCTTGGCCGCGAACACCATCGCGCCCGAGTCCCCCACCGCCACCTGCTGGGCGATCCAGGCCAGGCCGTTGTCGTCGTCCTGCCAGCGGGGAGTGGTGACCGTGCGCATGCCGCCGCCCTGAAGCCGGACCCCCTGGCCGGAGGCCTCGCGTCGCTCCTCGATCAGGTGGGCGCCGCGCGAGTCCACCTCGACCGTGTGGCGGACCTCGACCTGCGGGAGGGGCGCCAGCAGCGCCGGGAGCAAGATCTGGGAGAACAGCAGCATGGGTCCATCCTAGACCAGAATGGAGATCCGGTAGCCCCTGAGTGGGACGAGCCCGACTAGCCCTCTTCCACCGGTCAGCGCAGCGTGTGGACCAGCAGGTTGCTGCGAGTGCAGCTCGCCAGCTCCACCGCCTGAGCGTAGACCGTGGCGCCGGCCGCCGAGGCCGGCACCGCCACCGAGACGAAGGCCAGGCCGCTGGGGTCGGCGAGGGCGGCGCCGAGGACCTGCGCCTGGTCGATGCCGACTTCGAGGCCGGCGCAGCCGGGCACCGGGGTGGTGCCGGGGGCGCTGCCCCACACGAAGTGGACCGTGGCGCCGGGCGTGGCGTCGATCACCCGCAGGTGGTTGGTGGTGCCGGCAAGGCCGGGGGTGCCGCTGAGGATGAGCGGCGCGCCGGCGTAGCCGAAGACGGCGCCGGAGTTGGGGACCGGGCCTTCGAAGCGCTGGGCGCCGACCGCGAAGTCGTCGATGCCGTCGCCGTCGAGGTCCTCGCCGCCGGCGCAGGCGTAGCCCATCTCATCGTTGAAATTGAGGCCGCGGATCTCGTAGAGGATCGAGGCGTCGACCCCGGAGTAGACGCGTAGGTAGCCGTCGCCGAAGTCGCGCTGCGGAGCGCCGACCGCGAAGTCGCCGGTGCCGTCGGCGTTGACGTCGCCGACGTCGGCGACCGTGGCACCGAAGAAGTCGCCGAGGGTGTCGCCGGAAATTTCGAAGAGCAGCGCGCCGGTCTTGCCGGAGTGGACGCGGGCGTAGCCGGGGCCGGTCGGGGCGTAGAGGCCGTATTCCCCTTGGAAAGCGCCGCCGATCCAGTCTCGGCAACCATCGCCGTCAAGGTCGTCGAGGATGGCGACCGAGGCTCCGAACTCATCCTGGAGATTCACCCCAGTGAGGGAATAGAGGGAATGGAATCCTGCTCCGCTGAAGACTTCCACCCTCCCGGCATGGACGAGGCCGCCCGCGAACCCAACCAAGATATCCTCCACGCCATCTCCGGACACATCTCCCGAAGTGGAGATCGAAGCTGGGTAGTAGAAAGAACCAGCTACGCCGAAGATCGCGTGGAGCAGATGACCATCACCACCGGACCGGACCTCAACAAACCCCGTGGGATAGGGCCCCAGTGGCCACCCTTGCCCTTCACCCATGATGACGAAATCGCCAATCCCGTCGCCATCAAGGTCCTGGATTGAGTCGAGGTCCTCGCCGAATCCGGAATTCCCGTTGGGGTACTCGAACTCATGGATCAATCCACCCGAACCTGAGGAGAACACGCGCACGTAACTCCTCAGGTTAACGGCGGAGCTCGGACCACCGACGATGAGGTCAGGGGCCCCATCACCATCGAGGTCATCGAGCACAGCGACCGCTTCCCCGAAGCGTTGCCCGGTCAAGCTTCCGCTCAAGATCAGGGAGGGCAGGCCGGTGGCACTCGAATAGAGCGCAGCCCGACCTTCTCCGAGCCGCGGAGCGCCGACAAAGAGCTCCGCCTTGCCGTCGCCATCGAGGTCCGGGCAGAGAGCGACCGAGTGCCCGAACTCGGAGCCAACGGCCTGGCTGTACCACTCCTGCAGCGGAGATTGGGCGGCAGCGGAAGCTCCCAATAGGATCCAGGCGGCGGTGACCAGGCCAGCGAGGTAAAGCCGCATGATCAGCTCACTCCCCCACAGTATGGACCCAGACCCTGCCGGCTCCATCGCCGGCGGTGTCATCGCCGAAGGCGCCGATCACCAGGTAGGCCACCCCCAGAGGATCGAAACCGATGCCGCGAACCGAGTGGCCGTAGTTCGCCTCCGCAGCTGGTCCCTCGGGGTGTTCGAAGCGACGGAGGGGGATTCGAGAGGCTCCGGAGTAGAGCTTGGTGTAGTCACCGTAGGAACCCGATACGAGAAGATCCGTAACTCCATCGCCGTCGACGTCGGAGAAGGAACAAAGGGCGTTGCCGAACTGATCGCCGGGATTCTCGCCCTCGACCCGGTCGATCAGGGCGAGGGAAGCTCCTGAGTAGATCCGGGCGGCGCGGCGGTTGTCGAAGGGGCCGCCTCCAGTGAGCGGATCCTCGAAGTGGGCTCCGACCAGGACATCAGGGATGCTATCGCCGTCAACGTCACCGATCCCAGACACGTAACGGCCAAGTTGATCGTCGTCGCTAATGCCGAAGACTTGTCCAATGGTGGGGTGTTGGCCACCATTGACCATCCACTCACCATTGATGATATACGCAGCGCCGCGTGAATCCCCGTTCGCCAAGGGATCGCCGTCATGGCCGAAGGCTCCCACCACGGCGTCGTCGTACCCGTCGGCATTCAGGTCCCCTACTCTCGAGACCGACACGCCGAAGAAGGACCAGAGCTGATTGGTGGGCGAGGTCGTCCGCCGCCGGACACCATCCGGTCCAAAAAGCACCGTGACGTATCCGGCTCCGCTCCCGTGGGGTTCGTAGGCGCCGATGAGGACGTCGGAGTAGCCGTCGGCATCCAGATCCCCCATCGAGCACACCGAGCGTCCGAGCTTGTCGTTATTGCCATCACCGTAGAGGACGGGGTTCCCATCAGGGGATGATCCACCCAGATACTGCGGAAGGGTGCCATTCAGGATCCAAGCGCCCGAAAGGACGTAGACCGCGCCATTGCGCTTGAAGGGGTCGATCTCTGGCCAGTTCTCTTGTGGTGCGCCGATGATCACATCGGGCACGCCGTCGCCGTTGAAGTCGCCTGCGCTGGAGACATAGCGGCCAAAGTGGCCGTCTTCCTGAAGGCCTCCGACCTTGGCCAGTAACAAACCGTTCAGGCCGGAGTAAAGATAAACCGCGCCGGAATCGAAGCTAACAGGCTTTCCAACGGCCTCGGCCAGAGGGGCTCCCACCGCGAAGTCGGGATAGCCGTCCCCGTCGAGGTCGCCAATCCCATTGACGCAGGTTCCGAAGTAGTCCCCGGTGTCTTCGCCAGCGATCTCGTAAATCAGGAGGCTAGGAGGGGATTGGGAGTGGACAGTCGTGGGCAGGGTGACGGAGGCTAGGAGAAGGAAAGAAGGAAAGAAGGAGTGTAGCTTCATTTCAGGATGTCGGATTCGGGCTGAAAAGTCTCCCTCGAAGCTAGCCCGGGATCCCTCCGGCGTCAAATCGGGAAGCCTCCTCCCCCCACCATGCAGCAATCGTCGGTGGAACCCCGGACATCCACCAGGGACCACAGTCCGCAGATCCCCGCCGGCCCCGGATAGGCAAGACCGATCAGCGCTCGACCAGGACCGGCTCCAGGTCCTCGTCGAATTCCAGCTCGTAGCCCCAGTAGAGGTTCTGGCCTTGCCCGGGCGCGAGCCGCAGGCGCCAGCGGTAGAGGCCGCGCTCCTGCTGGTCGCGCAGGTCGGACTCGCTGCGCAGCGGCGTCGGCCGCAGCTCCACCGCCTTCACCTCCAGGTTGCTGTCGCGGGTGACCGGGATCGCCTCCTCCACCAGCACGTCGACCGGCCCGTGGGCGGCGGCGCTGAGCTTGAGGCGGGCGCGGTAGACGCGGGTGATCGAGGCGGTCGAGCTGAGCAGGCCGGGGTCGTCGCGCTCGTCCTTGACCACCTCCCACTCCACGCTCAGGTTGGGATCCACGCCGAGGTTGAGGGTGGTGCTGTCGCCCGGCCGCAGCACCGGGAAGCTGGCCTTGCCGAGGTAATCCGGGCCGAGGAAGATCTTCGCCAGGCCCGGCAGGAGCGGCGTGTCGCCGGTCAGCCGCACCTCGGCGCGCAGGTAGGCGCGCTCGCTGCGGGTCGGCACCAGGTAGCGCTCGGGGCGGACCTCGAGCGGCACCTCGCGGATGCGGAAGCGGTAGGGCTCGCCGTCGCCGCGGATGGTCTTGCGATCCGGCAGCTGGAACAGGGCCGACAGGCCGAGGTCCTGGACCTGCACCTCGGGAGCGCTCACGAGGGCGTCCATGCCGAACATGACCTCGCCGGCGGCCTCACCGAAGCCGTCCATCTCCATCAGCGAGCGCTTGTCGATGCCGGCCAGGTCGCTGGCGGCGGCCGGCAGGGCCGCGCCCAGGAGCTCGAACACCCGCACCGGCACCGCCGGCGGGTCCAGGCCGACGCTCGGGGTCGAGGTGCTCAGCAGGATCTCGGCCTCGGTCCACTCCTCGCCGGTGCGTTGGCTCAGCTCGGCCACCAGGCCGACGGTCACGCCGGTCAGGTCGGGGGCCACCCGCACGTCGTAGGTCGGCCGCCAGCTGGCGCCGCCGATCAGGTAGCTGGCGCGCAGGCTGACGCGGCCGGCCCGCTCGGCCCAGACCTGGATCCGGCCGACGTGATAGCGGCGCAGCGGCGCGCCCTTCTCGCCGCCCAGGTCCTCGCGCACCTCGGCGATCAGCTGCTCCAGGCGTTGCCTGGTGGCTTCGTAGACCGCCAGCTCCCGGTCGAGCTCGGCGCTGCGAGCCCGCACGAAGGCGAACAGGGCGTCCAGGGACTGTCCGTCCAGGGCGGCCTCGAGCACCCCGGCGCCGCCTTCGCGGCTGGCCAAGGAGGCGATCACCGAGGCGACCATCTCCTTGCCGGCGTCGATCGAGGCCAGCTCGGCGTCGAGCTCGCGGCGCTCGGCGAGCAGCTCGGCGAGCCGGGTGCGGAGCTGGTCGCGCTCGCCGCGCTCGAGGGCGTCGCCGGTGACGATGCGGGTCTCCACGCCCTGGATCACGGCCTGGCCGGTCTCGACCTTGGTCTGGAAGGAGGAGGTGTCGAGCCCCAGCGGCAGCGGGCCGATCTCGATCGTGAGCGGCCCCGGTTGGGCCGCCTCGACCTCGAAGCGGCGCTCGACCAGGGCCTGCGCGCCGTAGACCGTGACCCGGTCCAGCTCGGTCGGTGCCTGGAGCAGCTCCGGCTCCTGGAGGGAGGCCGGGAAGAGGAGGAGGCTGAGGGCAGCGAGCAGCATGGCGTGTCTCCGAGACGGTCCCTGACGGGTGCAGGACGGGCTATTCTATGCCCCGCTGCGGCCCCCGGCTCCCCGGCCGGTTCGAGGCCCTCGCCCGCAATGGAACCCGTCCCCGTAGTCGGCGCCGGCCTCGCTGGCTCGGAGGCTGCCTGGCAGATCGCCGAGGCAGGCTTCCCGGTGCGCCTGCACGAGATGCGGCCCCTGGTGCCCACGCCGGCCCACCAGAGCGACCGCTGCGCCGAGCTGGTGTGCAGCAACTCCCTGGGGTCGCGCCTGCCCGACCGCGCCGGCGGCGTGCTGCAGGCCGAGCTGCGCGCGCTCGGCTGCCGCCTGCTCGAGC
>CAZXTO010000173.1:0-7411 GCA_964643675.1 uncultured Planctomycetales bacterium | reverse complement strand
CTGCGCGTCCTCACCGGGCCGCCGCGGCGGGCGCTGACCGCGCTCCCCTCCGCGACCGCCAGGGTCCTCCTGGCGGCCGTAGGGGTTGCGGTACTGCCACACCACCTCGCCCTCCGGGCTGACCTCGAAGAAGCGGCCCTCCTCGCCGGAGCAGATCAGGGTGTTGCCGTTCGGCAGCCGCTGGGCGCCGGAGATGTGGCTGGAGTAGAAGGAAGGCTTCGGATCGGCGCGGTAGGTCCAGCGGAGGCGCCGCGGGCCGTAGGCGGCCTCCTCCCGGCGGTAGACGCCGTCCGCGAGCGCCGGCAGCTCGACCTCGTCGACCGAGGACCAGTCGCCGCTGGAGCGTCCGGTGCCATTGTTGAACAGGAGCATGTTGCCGGCGCCTGGGCAGTCCTCCTCGATCCACTGGGCGTCGTGCTGCACGAACAGCTTGCGGTCGGACTCGGTGCCCGCCATCCAGGTCTGGGGATTGCCCCAACGGTAGAGCAGGTCACCCTTCGGGCCGCACGCCTCCGCGGTGCTGATGCCGTGGTCGAGGATCCAGACCTCGTTGAAGCTGCGCACGCTGAGCATGATCTGATCCAGCCCAGGGTGGTAGTCGATCGAGTTGGTGTGCATCCAGTCGGCGCCGCGGAAACCGGCGGCGGGCTTGGCGATGGTCTCGTCCTCGTCCTCCTCCGAATCGACGTACCCGAGCTCGGCCAGGTCCTCGACCCCCTCCGCGTCGAGCAGCTCTCGCACCTGCTCGCCGTTGATGTCGATGCGGCCGGGGAAGTCCTGGACCGGACCGTAATTCGGCTTGGCCGGGTCGCGGTCCTGCACCAGGTGATCCCAGGCGTGCCACTCCCAGACCACCACCCCGTCGTCGCGGCCGCGGGGCTCGATCTCGACCACGTAGTCGGGCCACAGCTCCCCGGCCTCGAGCAGCTCCGGGTCGCGGCCGGCGGCGAGCGCCTCCGCCTTGGTCCGGCGCTCCCAGGAGATCAGCAGCACGTTGCCGTTCGGCATGGGCTCGATGTCGTGGTGGGCCAGCCGCTCGGCGTCGGACCAGGTGAAGTCCCACAGCAGCTCGCCGTCCCAGCCGATGCGCTGGATGCGGCCGCCTTCCCCGCCGCCGCGGAACACCGGGTTGCCCCCCGGGCGGCCGCAGCGCAGCAGCGAGCCATCGTCGAGCAGGTAGACCGCGTTGCCGGGGTTCAGCTCGCTCGGCCACTGGTGGACCACCGCGCCCTCCAGGTCGATCAGGTAGGTGGAGGTGTCGTGCAGCGGCGTGAACAGCGTGTAGCCCTCGAAGGGCTCCGCTGCGGTGGGGCCGCCGGCGAGCGCGGAGAGCAAGATCAGGGGGAGCGGGGGCATGATCGAAACAGCCGCACCCAACCCAGCCGCGGGCGGCGGGTTCCGCGGCGACCAGGCGCGCGGCCTTGTGCTGACGAGCTTGCCGCGCGACCGTAAGGAGAGCAAGGAAAGCCCCCCGTGCCCGTTCCCACGCCCTCCCTCGCCCCCACCGCCCCGCGCGAGCGCCTCGGCGGCCTCGACCTGCTGCGCGGCTTCGCCCTCTGCGGCATCCTGGTCATCAACATGCGCTACTTCGCCATGCCGATGGCGAAGCGGATGCTGAACGACCCCAACCACCCGGGCGGCGAGTACGCGGCGGCGGACTTCTGGAGCTGGTTCGGCTCCAGCCTGCTGTTCGAGGACAAGATGATGGCTCTGTTCTCGGTCCTGTTCGGCGCCGGGATCTGGTTGATGCGGGGCCGCGGCCTGTTCCTGCACTACCGCCGCATGTTCTGGCTCCTGCTGATCGGCAGCGTGCACGCCGTCCTGCTCTGGTTCGGCGACATCCTGACCCTCTATGCGCTGTGCGGCATGGTCGTGGTCTGGTTCCGCCGCCTGCCGCCCTCGCTGCTGGTGGTGCTCGGCCTGAGTTCGGTGTTCTTCTCGATCGGGGAGCGACCGCTGAAGAGCATGATCGCGGAGAGTACGCCGATGGAGGCCACGGCCGAAGCGCCGGCCGGGGAGCAGGGAACGGAGGTGCTGGACGAGGAGGAGGAGCCGGAGAGCGAAGCCGAACCGCTCGAGACACCGCCGGCCGAGGAGGCGGCGGCCCAGCCGGAGCCGGACGCGGAGTCGCCCCCCGAGGGGAAGACCCCCGCGGAGCCGAAGGGGACCGCAGGTGCCCAGCCGGATCTCGCGCCGGAACCGGACGCGGTGCCCGAAGCCGAAGCCGCGGAGGCCCCGGAGGAGCCCGCCGGCATCCTGGCCTTGCGGGCCGAACTCGGCCGCAAGCGGGGCGAGGCCTTCCGCGCCGCCTTCGACGCCGACACCGAAGCCGGCATGCACCGCGGCTCGTGGTGGGGCCAGGTGGAGTGGCGGGCGCGGCTGTTTCCGTGGTGGCAAGGGGCCGGCTTCCTGCTCGGCGGTTTGTTCTGGAACGGCGGCCTGATGCTGCTCGGCATGGGCCTGATGGGCCTCGGCTTCCTCAACGGCAAGCTGCGCGCCGGGACCTACCTGGCGACCGGCTTCGCCGCGATGGCCTTCGGCCTGGTGTTCTCCGGGCTCGGCCTGTGGCCGCAGGCGCTGGAGCCGCTCGGCCGCCTGGCCTCGATGCGGCCCCAGGGGCCGGGAGATGGGGCGGAGAGCTTCGGCCGCTTCATGGGCCTGGCCTACCTGGTGCGGAGCTTCGGCGTCTTCCTGGTCAGCTTCGGCTGGGCCAGCCTGCTGCTCTGGCTGCACCGCTCGGGCGCGCTGCGGCTGCTGCTGCACCCGCTGCGGGCGGTCGGTCGCATGGCGCTGACCAACTACCTGACCCACACCGTCGTCTGCATCATCGTCTTCGAGGGCTGGGCCCTCGGCCGCTGGGACGAGGTCCGCTACTTCGAGCAGATGCAGCTGGTCGGCGCCATCCTGCTGGCGCAGCTGATCGTCTGCCCGCTGTGGCTGGCCCTGTTCCGCTTCGGGCCGATGGAGTGGCTGTGGCGATCGATGACCTACTGGAAGCTGCAGCCGATGCGGAAGCGCTCCCCTCAGGCCGGGCCTCCGGCCGACGCGCCGCCGCCCTCACCGCCGCCCGCGACCGGCCTGGGAGCGGATTCGCCGCTGGAACAGACCGCCGGCTGAGCACGCATCGGCGTCTCGGCTAGGATCGGGCATGCTCTCCAGCCGCCGTTCCTTCCTCAGCGGAGCCGCCGCCGGCGCGCTCGGCCTGCCGCTCGCCCCGCTCTCGGCCCGCTCCCGCCCGCAGGAGGGAGAGGTCGAGGCCGTCGGTCGCAAGCGCATCCCCAAGACCGGGGAGCTGCTGCCGATGATCGGCCTCGGCACCTCGCGCACCTTCAACGTCGACCCGAAGGAGGAGCACGCCGCTCTGCTGGAGGTGATGGCCGGCTTCCTGGCGCGCGGCGGCAGCCTGATCGACTCCTCGCCGATGTACGGCCAGGCCGAAGCCCTGACCGGTGCGCTGCTGGAGGAGCTCGGCCGCCGCGACGCCTTCTACGCCACCAAGGTCTGGACCGACGAGGGCAAGGAGGCCGGCATCGCCCAGATGGGGACTTCGGAGCGGCTGATGGGCACGCCGCGCTTCGACTTGATGCAGGTCCACAACCTGGTCGGGCTCGAGGTGCAGCTGGCGACCCTGCGACAGTGGAAGGAAGCCGGGCGGATCCGCTACCTCGGCGTGACCGAGATGCGGGACTTCGCCAAGGTGGAGGAGCTGATCGTCGGCGGCCAGCTCGACTTCCTGCAGATCCCCTACTCGCTCGGGGATCGCCGGGTGGAACAGCGGGTGCTGCCGGCGGCGCTCGATCACGGGGTGGCGGTGCTGGTCATGCGCCCCTTCGAGCGCGGCAAGCTGTTCGGCGCCATGAAAGGCAAGCAGCTGCCGGAGTGGGCGGCGGACTACGGCATCCACTCCTGGGCGCAGCTGTTCCTGAAGTTCCTGCTCGGCCACCCGGCCGTCACCTGCCCGATCCCGGCCACCTCGAAACCGCACCACCTGGCCGACAACATGCGCGGCGGCGTCGGGCCGCTGCCGGACGAGGCGGCGCGGAAGAGGATGGTGGCCTTGCTGGAGAGCTGAGCGCGCCTCCGACCGGAGCGGCGGCTCCCTGCGCCGGCGCTCCCTTCGCCGCGGTCCGGCGCCCCCCGCTACCATCTCCTGGACCCGCTCCGCCGCCACGATGCCCCCCACCCCCCGCCACTCCCTCGACCGGCCGCCGGCCGGCGGGCTGACGCCCGAGCGCCAGGCCCAGTACTGGGCCCGCAACCTGCGCCTGCTCGCCGTCCACCTGGCGATCTGGGCGGCCAGCTCCTTCGGCTGCGGCATCTTGCTCAAGCCCTGGCTGGACCAATGGAAGCTGGCGGGCAGCGGCTTCCCGCTCGGCTTCTGGTTCGCCCAGCAGGGTTCGATCCTGGTCTTCGTGGCGCTGGTCTTCTCCTACGCCCGGCGCATGAACCGGCTCGACCGCGAGTTCGAGGTCGACGAGGAGTAGATGGACGTCCAGGGCTGGACCTTCCTGCTGATCGGGCTGAGCTTCGCGCTCTACATCGGCGTCGCCATCCGCAGCCGCGCCGGCAGCACCAAGGAGTTCTACGTCGCCGGCGGCGGCGTGCCGCCGGTGATGAACGGCATGGCGACGGCGGCCGACTGGATGAGCGCCGCCAGCTTCATCTCGATGGCCGGGGTGATCTCGGCGCTGGGCTACGACGGCTCGGTCTACCTGATGGGCTGGACCGGCGGCTACGTGCTGCTGGCGCTCTTGCTCGCCCCCTACCTGCGCAAGTTCGGCAAGTTCACGATCCCGGACTTCGTCGGCGACCGCTACGAGTCGCAGACCGCCCGGGTGGTGGCGGTGCTGTGCGCCATCTTCGTCAGCTTCACCTACGTCGCCGGCCAGATGCAGGGCGTCGGCATCGTCTTGTCGCGCTTCCTCGAGGTGAAGGCCTCGACCGGGGTGATGATCGGCATGGGCATCGTGTTCTTCTACGCCGTGCTCGGCGGCATGAAGGGCATCACCTACACCCAGGTGGCGCAGTACTGCGTGCTGATCTTCGCCTACCTGGTGCCGGCGATCTTCCTCTCGATCCTGATGGCCGACAACCCGGTGCCGCAGCTCGGCATGGGCGCCCACGCCGCCGACGGCACCGCCCTGCTCGACCGCCTGGAGGGCCTGCACCGCGAGCTCGGCTTCGCCAGCTACCTGGACGGCTCGCGCGGCATGGCCGACGTCTTCTTCATCACCGCGGCGCTGATGGTCGGTACCGCCGGCCTGCCGCACGTGATCGTGCGCTTCTACACCGTGCCCAAGGTGCGCGACGCCCGCGCCAGCGTCGGCTGGGCGCTGGTCTTCATCGCGCTGCTCTACACCACCGCGCCGGCGGTGGCGGTCTTCGCCCGCACCAACCTGCTCGACACCGTGCGCGACCAGCCCTACGAGCAGATGCCGGAGTGGTTCCACAAGTGGGAGGACACCGGGCTGCTGAGCTGGCAGGACCTCAACGGCGACGGTCTGATCCAGTACACCGGCGCCGAGTCCGCGGTCGCCAACGAGCTGAGCGTGAAGCCGGACATCATGGTGCTGGCCAACCCGGAGATCGCCCAGCTGCCGGACTGGGTCATCGGCCTGGTCGCCGCCGGCGCGCTGGCGGCGGCGCTGTCGACCGCCGCCGGCCTGCTGCTGGTGGTGTCGACCGCGATCAGCCACGACCTCCTGAAGCGGGCGCTGCGGCCGACGATCAGCGAGAAGGGCGAGCTGGTGGTGGCGCGCGTGGCCGCCGGCGTGGCGGTCTGCTGCGCCGGTTACCTCGGCATCCACCCGCCCGGCTTCGTCGCCGAGGTGGTCGCCTTCGCCTTCGGCCTGGCGGCCTCGAGCTTCTTCCCGGTGCTGATGATGGGCATCTTCAGCAAGCGCATGAACCGCGCCGGCGCCGTCGGCGGCATGCTGGCGGGGATCAGCTTCACCGCCGGCTACATCCTGTGGTTCAAGTTCCTGCACCCCGAGCTGTCGACGCCGGAGCACTGGTGGTTCGGGATCTCGCCCGAGGGCATCGGCGCCCTCGGCATGCTGCTCAACTTCGGGGTGGCGCTGCTGCTGTCGCGGCTGACGAGGCCGCCCTCGCCGGCGATCCAGCAGCTGATCGAGGACATCCGGGTGCCCAAGGGCTCGGGCCCGGCGCACGAGATCCAGGGTTGAATCCTGCGCCCCCCGGGCGCCGCGGCGGCGGGTAGGCTATCCGGCCGCCGCCGCCCGCGCCCATGCCCGAACTCGACAACCGCCTGCTCGTCCGCCGCCTTCGCCCCATCTGCGAGACCGCCACCGCCGGAGGCACCCCCTCCGAGGAGCAGTGGCGAGCCGCCCAGGAGATCTACGACGCCCACGCCTGGCAGGACGACGAGATCGAGCTGGCGCTGATGGAGAAGGACCCCACCCTGCTGGTCCCGCGCGTCGCCGACTGGGACGCCGGCAAGCAGCCCTACCCCGCCCCCGACCGCGCGGTGCTCAAGCGCGCCCTGAAGGCCTTCCGCAAGCGCATCAAGCTGCAGCAGCTCGACGAGGAGTCCGGGCTCGGCGGCGGCCCCTTCAGCGGCGGCCGCAAGTCCCGCATCCACGCCATCCGGCCGCCCGAGCAGTACCCGATGGAGGTTTGGGAGGAGCTCGACCACCAGCGCCGCCTGCGCCACGACGGCGACGGCTTCTTCCAGCTCCTCGAGGACTGAGGCTTCGGCCGGGAGCCGGCCCCCAGGGCCGCCGGCCGCTTGGTAGATTGGGGCATGCGCGCTGCGGCCCCTGGCACGCGGCGCCCCGCCATCGCGTGCCTGCTCGCCGCCCTGCTCAGCCTGGGCGTCCTGCGGGCCGGCGGGCGCGCCGGCGGAGACTTCGAGGTGGACGTGCTGCCCTTCCTCGAGCGCCACTGCTTCGGCTGCCACGACCAGGTCAAGCGGAAGGGCGACCTGGTCCTGACCGGGATCGACCGCGCCGAGGCCGCCCTCGCCGATCCCGAGACCTGGGAGCTGGTGCGGGAGCTGGTCGCCGAGGACGAGATGCCGCCGCGTTCGCGCGCCCGGCCGGGCGTCGACGAGCTCGAGCGCTTCCTCGCCTGGCAGGCCGACCATCTGGCCCCGCGTGAGGCCGCGGCGGAGGCTCCGCTGGACCCGGGCCGCCCGGTGTTGCGGCGGCTCAACCACACCGAGTACCGCAACACCGTGCGCGACCTGTTCGGGGTCGACTTCCCGGCCGAGGAGCGCTTCCCGGCCGAGGCCCTCGGCCACGGCTTCGACAACCAGGGCGAGGCGCTGTCGCTGCCCGCGCACCTGTTCGAGCTCTACCTGGGCGCCGCCGAAGCGATCGCGGCGCGGGTCTTCGTGCACGAGGACCCGGAGCACCCGCCGGCGCGACTCTACGAGGCCGGCGAGCTCGAG
>CAZXTO010000172.1:0-7428 GCA_964643675.1 uncultured Planctomycetales bacterium | reverse complement strand
GTCACCAGGCGGCGGGCAAGCCCGCCGCGGCGGCGGACTACCTCGAGCGCGCGCGCCGGGTCGACGCGGTGGCCACCGAAGCGGCGGTGGCGGGCGACCCGCAGCTGCGCGCGATCGGTCGCTGAGCCGCCGAGTCGACCCGGAGAGGGCCACGGCGGTCCCGCCCGGCCTCACCAGGGGTGGCGCTCGCCGTCCCAGCTGAGGAAGCTGCCGCTGTCCGCGGGCTGCAGCCCGTCGAGCACCCGCTTCATGCCGGAGCAGGCCTCGTGGGTGGTGAGCGGCGCGTGCTCCCCGCCCATGTCGGTCTGGACCCAGCCCGGGTGGATCACGGCGACCGTGACGCCGAGCGAGCGCAGGTCCACCGAGAGGCTCTTGGCGACCATGTTCAGCGCCGCCTTGGAGCTGCGGTAGGGGTAGTGGCCGCCGGACTCGTTGTCGGCCAGGCTGCCCATCAGGCTGGTGACCATGACGATCTGCTTGCGCTCGCTGCAGGCCACGTTCTGCACCAGGGCCTCGGTCAGCTTGAGCGGCGCGACGGTGTTGATGCGGAACACCTCCAACCACTCCTCGACCGGGGTCTTGCCGAAGGGCGCGTCCTCGGGGCCGTAGACGCCGGCGTTGAGCAGCAGCAGGTCGAGCGGTCGACCGGCCAACCCCTCGGCCAGGGCCTGGATCTGCTCCGGGTCGCTGAGCTCGAGTCGATGGCGGGCGAGCGCGTTGCCGTGCGCGGCGGCCAGCTCCACCAGGGCGGGGGCGCCGGGTTCGCGGCAGCAGGCGATCACCTGCCAGCCGTCGTCGAGGTAGAGGCGGCTCAGCTCCAGGCCGAGGCCGCGGTTGGCGCCGGTGATCAGCACGCTCGGCATCGCAGCATGCTATCGTGGCCGCACCCCCGGTTCCGTCTTGCGCCCCCACCCGCTTCGACGTGATCCTGAGTCTTTCCCTCCTCCTTCTCACCCCGTCGCCGCTGGCGGCGGATATCCACCTGCAGGACGTCCGCGTCCGCCGCACCGCCGCCAGCCTGCTCAAGGACTTCCGCAGCGGCGAGGACTTCGTCGCCCGCGGCGAAGCCGCCGAGGCCCTGATGGCCAAGGGCCGGAGCGCCCAGAAGAAGCTCGTCGACGCCAGCGCGGATGGCCTGGAGCGGCTCGAGGTGCGCTTCCTCGAGCTGTTGCCGGACCACCTTGAGCAGGTCCGCGCCGGCGCCCGCGCCTGGCGCGAGCGCCCGCTGGGCTCCGAGCAGGAGGGCGAGATCCGGCAGTGCCGCGCCGCGATCGCCAAGCTCGTGCGCGAGCAGCCGGGGCGGGTGCAGCTGCAGCACGACCTCGACCGCATGCTCGGCCGCCTGAGCGCGCTGCTCGACTACGACGTCATCGACGCGCTGCAGCGCGAACCGGCGCTCGCGGCCACCGCGGCCGAGCTCGAGGCGGTCATCGACGAAGGCGAGGAGCACCGCCGCTACCACGACCGCGCCTGGAAGGAGCTCGCCGATGCCGGCCGCGACGCGCGTTGGCTGGAGCGGCGCGAGCCGGCGCCGGAGCCGGAGCGCTGGCGGCGGCGGCTGGAGTCCGGTCGCCGGCTGGCCGCGTTGGAGGCCGAGCGCCTCGACCCCGAGCAGGTGGCGGTGCGGGCCCGCAATCACGAGCTCGGCGCCGAGCTGAGGGCCGCCCCGCTCGAAGCGGTGAAGGAGCTGAACCACTACCGCGCCCTCGCCGGTCTGCCGCTGTTGGAGATCGAGCTCGGCCTGTGCCGGGCCAGCGACAACCACGCCGCCGACATGCTGGAGCACGGCTTCTATGCCCACGAGTCCCCGGTCGCCGGGCGTGAGGAGTTCTGGCAGCGGGCGGAGGAGGAGGGCGCCGAGGCCCGCAGCGAGAACCTCGCCTCGGGCACCGAGCGCGCCGAGGTGGCGGTGCGGGCCTGGTGGACCAGCTTCGGCCACCGCAAGGCGATGATGGGCCCCTACCGCCAGATCGGCATCGGCCGCGCCGGCGAGTACTGGGTGGCCTTGTTCAATTAACGGCCGAGCGGACGGAGGACCCGGCCCCGGGGGATCGGCCGGGGCGACCGCCGCCGTGGTCGCCGTCGCCGAACACGAACCAGGTCTGGCCCTGGGCCGGCACCGTCACCTCCAGCTCGAGGGCGTGCTCGCGGTCGAGCCGGAGCTGGCGCGGCGGCCCGTCCTCGTGGCTGATCAGGACCTGGTCGACCAGGCCGGCGTAGTAGAGCGGCACCCGGATCGTCCTGGTGCGCGGCTCGTGGAGCGGGTTGAAGACCATCAGCAGCGCCCGCTCCTCCAACCGCGGGTTGACGTGCAGCATGAAGTCGAGGTCGCGGCCGTCGGCGCGGCGCAGGTGGATCAGGTCGCTCTCCAGGATCGCGCGGTGCCGCTTGAACCAGTCCACCCAGCGCTTCACCAGCGCCTTGGTCTCCGGCGCGTCGTAGAGCCGCGGACCGCGCCAGCAGGCCTGCACGCCGAAGCCGAGGTTGTAGGCCAGGTGGCTCTGGTAGGCGTCGAGGTGGTCCTTCAGGGGTTCGATCGTCGCTGCCGCGCCGCCGCCGTGGTACTGCGTCAGCGGGACGAACATCCAGCCCATGGTCGGGGTCTTCTCCCAGGTGCCGTCGTAGACGTTCTGGCGCCCGTGCAGCGGCTGCAGCGCGCGCGGCAGGCTCCAGTTGGTCTCGCGGTAGCCCATGCCGGTCTTGTTCGAGCCGGTCAGCATGTAGAAGTCCGGCACGTTCAGGAACACGCCGGTCTCCCGGCACCAGCGGTAGAAGTCGCGGATCTTGAGCCACTGCCGCCACTGCGAGTCGGCCCAGCCCTCGTGGCCCGGGTGGTCCTCACTGGCGCAGGAGTCGCCGGGGTAGCTGCCGTCGTGCTCGAGCAGGTCGAAGCCGGTGGCGGGGTAGAAGGCGTAGAGCTTGCGGAAGTAGTCCTGGCCCCACTCGCTCTCCAGGCACGGCGAGTTGCCGAAGCGGGCGTGCTTGCCGGTCTCGCCGGTCTCCCGGTCGATCACGTCGTGCTCGTCCGAGATGCGGCGCGAGGCCAGCAGGCTGTAGCCGCCGAGCTCGATGCCGCGCGCCGCGCCGTAGTCGGCCAGCTCCTTCATCTGGGCCAGGTAGGCCGGGTCCTCCGACTCGATGTTGAAGCCGCTGCCGAAGGTCAGGATGGCCATCTCGAAGCCGACCTCGGCGCACTGGTCCAGCGCCAGCTTGACCGCGTCGGGGTCGGCGCTGCGGATGTGCATCATCAGCGGGTTCTCGGTCACCCAGGGCGCGATGGTGCGGTACATGCGCCGGCGCGCCAGCCCCACGCGCTCGCGCTCGGTGCTGTCCTGGACCAGCTCGTAGACCCGGAAGGACTCGAAGCTGTCGCCGGGGGCGATGTCCACCTCGGGGCCGAAGGGCAGATGGGTCTCGAGCATCACCGGCGACAGCCGCTGGTAGTTGACCTGGGTCAGGTACTCGGGGTCGGGCTTCCAGTGCACCACCTTCGAGCTGTTGACCGGCGACATGCCGCCGAAGGCGTAGTCCGAAACGACGTCGAGTCCGGCGGGGCGCCACCGCTCGGCGCCCTCGACCCGCGACTCGGCCTCGACCGCGGCCAGCACCTCGCTGCTGAAGGCGTTGAGGCGCACCGCGCCACCGCCGCCGTTGTGGATCCGCAGCTCCTTGGAAAGCAGCGGGATGCCGTCGTAGATCTCGTAGCGCACGGTGACCTTCAGCGCGCGCAGGGCCTGCAGCCGCTGATGCAGCTCGGCCACGGCGCCGCCGGCGAGGCCGCCGTGGACCTGGAGCGCCTCGAGCCGGGCGCGGCCGAGGGGGCCGGCCTCGCGGTAGTCGGTGGCGCCGCCGGCGCGGTCGGTCTTGCCGAGCCGTAGGAGCTGCGGCGGGCCTTCCGGGCCGTCCTCGATCACGGTCAGCTCGCGCCACCTGCTGCCGTCGGCCGAGACCCGGCAGACGATGCGGTCGACCAGGAAGTCGGCGCGCAGCCACCAGGCCTGGCCCTGGCCGGCGCCGCCGAAGACCTGCTCGCGGCCGTCGAGGTTGACGCCGAACTGCTTCTGGCCGTGGCGGAGGAACAGCTTGAGGCTGCGGCCGTCGGGCCACAGCAGCGCCATGCCGGGGCCCCAGCTGGCGCTGCCGTCGGTGCCCGGGTCGATCCGGCACTGCAGCGCCTCGGTCCGCTTCGGCAGCTCGCGTTCGAGGTAGGCGAAGTGGTTGGCGGCGGCGTAGAGCTCGCCGAACTTGCCCTCGTTGACCACCGAGTTGCGCTCGTGACCGGGGGAGGCGTGTTGGCTCCAGGCCGGGGTGGCGCGCTCGAAGCGCTCCTCGAGCAGCAGCGTGCGCTGGGCCTCGGGGCCGGCCATCCTGCCGAGGATGGCGGCCTGGGCGCGGTCGTCGAGCTGGAAGTCGATCTCCAAGGAGGCCCCCGGCGGCGGCCACGGCCGGCCCTCGGAGCGCCGAACCTGCTTCCAGCCGAAAGGCGCGACGGTCTCGCCGATGCGGTGACCGGCGTAGTGGAAGGCGGCCGGGTGGTCCTGCAGCTGGTCGACCCACTTCGGCAGCAGGAAGGCGTGGTCCCGCTGGCCATGGAGGCCGCCGACCGGGAGCTCCATGCCGTCGATCGTCAGGCGGGCCTCCGGCTTCGGCGCGCGCAGCAGGGAGGCGCCGGTGATCAGGTTGTCGAAGGCGACGGTGGCGGCGTCGGGTTGGATCCGGATCACGCGCCGGATCAGCCCGTTGTCGAGGCTCAGCTCCTGGTCGGACTCGGTGACGCGCGCCTGCCACGGGCCTTCGTGCACCAGCCAGTCGAGGCGCGGCGGCGGCGTTGCCTCGTGCGGTCGCTGGGTGGCGGCGCGGACCTCCGCCTCCGGCGTGGCGCAAGCGGGGAGGAGCAGGAGCGGAGCGAGGAAGCAGACGGCGACCCGTTGCATGGCGGCGGCATCCTAGGACGGGAGGCGGCAACCGGCGAGGGGCGAGGGCAGACAAGCCCAGCGGCTTGGTGCTGGGTGGCGGTCGGCTGCCGGCTGGATCAGGGGGTAGACTTCGCCCACGGCTCCGGCCGTCTTCCCCATGCGCGCCCTCATCCGCAAACTCGGCATCGGCAGGATCCTGCGCGGCATCTCCAAGAAGGAGGCCGCGGAGCTCCACTTCCAGTTCCAGTGGGCCCAGGAGTTCCCGCGCGCGCGGGACAAGGTGGAGGAGTATTGGCGCGAGTATCGGCATCTCGGCCGCATCCTGGAGGAAACCGGCCTCGACGACCGCTCGAAGGTGCTCGACGTTGGCTGCGGCATCAGCACGGTGCTGCACTTCCTGCCCGGCGACCGCCAGGGCATCGATCCGCTCGGCAAGCACTACAACCGGCTCTACGCCTACCCGGCCGGCATCTCGGTGCAGAAGGGGCAGGGCGAGAAGATCCCCTTCGCCGACGCCCACTTCGACGCCGTGTTCTGCACCAACGTGCTCGACCACGTGACCAGCCCCGAGCGCTCGGTGGCGGAGATCGCGCGGGTGTTGAAGCCTGGCGGCCACTTCCTGCTCACGGTCGAGCTGCACGATCACCACGAGGAGCGCGACGAGGCCCACCCGCACTCGCTCGGCGCCGAGGACGTGGAGCGCCTGACGGCGCCGCACTTCGCTTCGACGGTGTTCCAGGAGAGCTCGCCCTGGGTCGGGCTGCGGCGCTACGCGGCCGGGCAGACCAGCCACGAGCACGAAGAGCTGATCACCCTGTTCCGGAAGTAGGGAGGCCAGCGCGGGCCGCGGCCGCTCGGTCCCGCCCGGCCGCGGTCGAGCGGAATCGCCCGCCGGAACGCGCGCTGATGGCTATGCTCCTGCCACCATGCGTTCCCTGCTCCCGGTCCTGCTTTGCGCGGCTTCGTGCGTCGCGCCTTCCGCCTCCGATTGGCAGCTCGAGACCGAGGCGGCGCTGGCCGAGTCCGGTGCCGCGCGGGCGGAGCTCGAGTCGGCGCTCGAGCACTACCGCCAGCGCGGCGAGGAGCAGAAGCTGGCGGCGGTCGAGTTCCTGATCCAGAACATGCCGGAGCGCGGGTATGCGCGGCTGGGCTTCCGCAAGGGCGACGGCGTCGAGGTGCCCTTCGAGGCGCTCGACTACGCCAACCTGAAGGAGGCCGAGGCCGCCTTCGACGCGCTCGAGCGGGAGCACGGGTCGCTGGAGTATGGCCGGGTCGAGGGCGTGCTCGACTTCGAGACCATCACCGCCGACTACCTGATCGAGAACACCGACCTGGCCTTCGAGGCCTGGCGGACCAAGCCGTGGGCGAAGGAGCTGAGCTTCGAGGCCTTCTGCGAGCACATCCTGCCCTACCGCTGCAGCGACGAGCCGCTGGACTCCTGGCGCGGGCCGCTGATGGAGCGCTTCGTTGGCTTGGAGGATGAGCTCGAGGATCCGGGCAGCGCGGCCGAGGCGTCGGCGCGGATCGGCGCCGAGGTGCACCAGTTGGTCCGCTTCTGGGACCTCTACTACCTGCACCCGACGGACCAGGGGTACAGCGAGATGCTCGAGAGCGGCGCCGGCCGCTGCGAGGACATCTCGAACATGATCAGCTATGCCAACCGGGCCAACGGCATCGCGGTGGCCTCGGACTACACGCCGGCCTGGGCGCACCGCGACAACAACCACGCCTGGAACGCGGTGCTGGGGCCGGACGGTCGTGGTCGGGCTGGCTTGTCCAACGTCGCCGCCAAGATCTACCGCAAGACCTACGCGCGGCAGGCGGACTCCTGGCCGGCCAAGGCCGCGCCGGGGGAGCCGATCCCGCGTTGGCTGGCGCGCAGCCACTACGTGGACGTGACCGACCAGTACCTGGAGACGACCGACGTGAGCGTGGAGCTGGTCGAGCCGGCGCCCGCCGGCAGCACGCTGGCCTACCTGTGCGTGTTCAACGGCGGCGAGTGGATCGCGATCCACGCCGCCGAGGTCCGCGGCGGGCGGGCGACCTTCGACCGCATGGGTCGGGGCATCCTGGTGCTGCCGGCCTGGTACGACGGCGAGGCGCTGCTGCCGGCCGCGCCGCCGGTGCTGATCGAGCAGGACGGCGCCGTGCGCTCCCTGGCCGGGGCGGCGGGGGAGGTGGCGGTCGAGATCACCACGACCAAGCCCGAGACCGGTGACGCCGACACCATGCGGCCGATCCCCGCGGTCCACGTGCGCGCCGGCCAGCGCTATGAGCTGTGGGTGTGGGACGGCGCCTGGCAGAGCCACGGCGCGGTGGTCGCCGGCGAGCAACCGGTCCGCTTCGCCGACCTCCCCGCCGGCCGCCTCTACTGGGTCACCGGCGAGCAGGGCCGCCGCCTCGAGCGCCCCTTCACCATCGAGCAAGGCCGCCAGCGCATGTGGTGACCAATTCGGGGTCAGACGTTCATTCATTAGGGGTCAGACATCGATTTCCCCGCCGGGTCGATGGT
>CAZXTO010000171.1:0-7500 GCA_964643675.1 uncultured Planctomycetales bacterium | reverse complement strand
GCTGACCGACCCGCCGGGCCCCCCCCATGATCTCGCAGCACCTCCTCCCCATTCCCTGGCTGACCGACGCGGCGACTCCTCTGGAGGAAGCTCAACAGGTGGTGGGGTAGGTATCGGTTCGAGTCGCTCGATGAGTGGGTGGGGCGCCCAGCCGCCACGATGCGGGCCAGGGTTTGGGCCCGAAACCGGGGCCCGAAACCGGGGCCAGATCCTGCCCCGGACCACCGCCGGGGATGCCGCCTGCTCTGTTCTTCACCGGTGGTTTCCGGCTTGGCCGCAGGCCGCGCAGCGGCCTGCGAGCGACGTGAGAGCGCTTCGCTCGGTCATAGCGAGCAGGTCGGCTGCGCGGCCTGCGGCCGGGCCGGAAACCACCGGTGAAGAACAGAGCAGGCGGCCCCCCAACCAAGGAGGGCCGCCCGAGAACCTGTCCAGGAACCGGACTACTGGATCGTGTCCGAGTGCACGTTGGACTTGATCGAGTCGACGAAGCCGACGCCGCGTTGCACGCAGGCCTGCATCCAGATCGTGATCAGCGGAGCGCCGGAAGGCACGGCGACCTGGTAGGTGGCGGTGCCGCCGCTGGAGACGCCGCTGCCCATGATCGTGACCGGGTTCAGGATGTCGAGGCACAGGCCGCCGAGCTGCGGCGGGCACGGGCCGCTTCCCTGGCCGGCGAGGCTGTACAGGAACCACACCGTCTCGCCGTCGTTGGCGTTGCTCGCGGTGAGCGTGGCGGTGGTGCCGCGGACCAGCGGGGTGGCGGTCAGCTGCAGGCCCTGGTCGACCGCGAAGTGGCCCACCCAGGTGCGCCAGCTCGAGGTGCGGTACTCGTGGTGGTTCCAGAAGGTGCCGGGCTGCGCCGGATCCTCTTCCAGACCGGCGTAGTCACCCCAGCGGCTGCCGCCTTCCGGCGAGGTGCTGGTCTGCATCTCGACGCCCGGGCGGACGGTGCCGGCGGCGTCGCTGGCCATCCGGAAGCTGCGGTAGACGCCCACGTACTCGTTCGGGGACGAGCGGTTGAAGGCGATCGCCATGTTGCCGCTGGCGTCGACGTTGATGTCGCCGAACCACGTATCGACGTTGTTGCCTTCGTCGACGTCGCCGGAGTCGGCCAGCACCGGGTTGTTGCCGCTGGTCGGCCAGCCTTGCAGGTCGACCTTGTACCAACGCGACTTGGCCGCGCCGTCGCCGCCGTTGACCGAGTGGCACAGCCACAGGATGCCGTTCCGCACCACGCCGTTCTTGATCCGGTGGTCGATGGTGGCCACGCGGTTCGAGGAGCCGAGCTGCTCGGCGTCGGGCGGGCTGGAGAAGCCGCCGACGTAGAGGTCGTAGGAGTTCTTGACCGGCGAGGTCGTGTTCTCATACGCGTACAGGCGCAGGTACGGCGTGCCCCGGGCGTAGGAGCTGGCGAAGTAGCCGATGCCGCCGGCGTCGTAGTTCTTGGTGGCGCCGGTCGACACGATGCCCGACTCGTTGAGCATGCTGGTCTTGTTGGCCGTTCCGCCGCTGAGCATCGAGGCCTTCTCCATCACGTGGATGTAGTTGCGGCCGTTGCCGAAGCAGTCCGCCACCAGGTAGATCGCGTCCGAGCTGACCCCGAGGTTCGGGAAGTCGATGAAGTCGCAGATCGTGTTGACGTTGAAGGCGTACTTGTGGAAGGAGCCGCTCGAGGGGTCGCTCGAGGTCGACACCGCGATGTGGTAGTAGTCGGTGCTGCCGCGGTGCTCGACCGCGCCGATGATGTAACGACCGGAGTGCTCGTCGTAGACCGCGACCGGGTCGAAGACGAAGCCGGTGGTGTTGAAGAAGGGCTCCAGCGCGGTGCTGTAGGTCTGGTTGCCGAGCTTGTCGTAGACCTTCATGTCCACGTTCACCACCGCGACGATGTGGTTCATGCCCACCGCCAGGTCCGGGTCCGGCGGGTTCCAGCCGGTCGAGGTGAAGGCGGTGAAGCCGAAGTCCGGACCCTGCGCGCCGGGGTTCGGCGCGTGCGAGTCGTCGACCCAGTTCGGGTCCCACTCCGGCGGCGCCATCGGCCGGCGCACGTCCTGGTAGGTCAGATCGGTGCAGGCGGCCAGCGGGGAGACGTACTCCGGCGCCGGCAGCTCGAGCGCCGCGGGCGCGTACAGGCTCAGGCCGACGGCGTGCTCGTCGCCTTCGACCGCGCCGTTCCAGACCAGCGCGACCTGGTCCATCGCGGTCCAGGCGGCGTGGCGGGCGTTGAGGCCCACCTGCAGGGTCTGGGTGCCAGCGGTCTCCTGGTGGAACAGGAAGCGCTCACCGGCCGGCGAGCCGTCGGCGTCGTAGACCTGGGCCCAGATGTCGACCGGGGTCCCGGAGCCCGGGCCGGTGGGCTTGCCCTTCTTCTCGCCGTGGGCGTTGTAGGCCACCAGGTAGCGGCCGTCCGGCGCCATCGCCACGGTGCCGCCGTTGCGGTAGCTGGCCTCGAGGCCGGGCATCTCGGCGGCGTCGGTCAGCGGCTGGCCGTCGGCGTCGAACAGGCGCGACTGGACCTCCCAGTCGGCGCCGTCGGTGGTCGCCATCCAAGCCAGGGCCAGGCGGTCGCTGCCGTTGCCGTCGAGGCTGGGCTCGACGTGCAGGCCGCCGTCCTGCGGGCTGAGCCGCAGCTCGTCACCGGCGAAGCTGCCGTCGGCCTCGATCACGCGGCCGTAGATGCCGAGCGGGGTGCCGGCATCGTCGGTGCGGCCCCAGGCGGCGGCGAAGCGCTCGCCGAGGGAGACCACGTTGGGCATGTTCTCGACGCCCTGCTCGGCCTGGCCGAGGCGGAACTCGCCGCCGAGCGGCTGGCCGTCGGCGTCGAACAGGCGACCGAAAGCGGTGACCGCGCCGGGGTGCTCGGAGAGCCAGGCCACCAACACCGTGCCGTCGTCGTTGACGGTGACCGCGGCGTCGACCTGATCGCCGAGGCGGGTCTCGTTGACCGCGATCTCCTCACCGACGGCGCCGAAGCGGCTCCGGGTCTCCCCGTCCTCGGCTTCGACCTCGTGCTCGGCCAGGCGGCGCAGGTAGATGCCGCCGCGCGAGCCGTCCTGGCCGGTCGAGCACCACGCCACCCAGGCGCTGCCGTCCGGCGCGAAGGCCGCGGCCGGCTCGAGCTGACCGTCCGGCAGGTACTCGTTGACGTGCAGTTCGGTGCCGATCGCGCGCCCGAGCGGGTCCATCAGCTGGGCGAAGACGCCGAAGGTGCCGTGCTCCTGGCGGCGGCTCCCCCAGGCGACCAGGATCCGGCCGTCTTCCGCGATGGCGATCGTCTGGTCTTGCTGACGGTTGTATTCGAAGGTGTTGGCGCGGGTCTCGATCAGTCGGTGCTGCGGCAGCGCATGCTCGGCCTCTTGGGCGAAGCTGGCGCCAGCGAGCAGACCGAGACCGGCCGCGATCTGGCAGAACGTGGTCGTTGTGCGGGTCAAAGCTCTGGCTGAGGTGGGAGTAGGGAGAGGGCCTTCCCGGCCAGGGGAGGGGGGGGAGGGGGGGGATCGCCCGGCGATGAGGGGACGGTCTGGGCCCGGGGAAGGGTCCAGGATCATTCCTCCAGGGATACCACGCCCTCAGGCGCCCGTCACGGAATCGCCCTCGCCAGGGCCGCTTCCCGGCCCGGATTCGGAGGCGGATTCGGCCTCGGAGACGCCCAGGAGGGCCTCCACGGCCTCAATCGGCTCGGTTTCGACCGCAATCGGCTCGATTTCCAGCTCCGGCGCGGGCGCCGCGGCCGGATCCTCCAGGGCGTAGCGGCCCTCCAATTGCTCGAGTTCGTGGCCGAGCTGGCCGAGGCCGCGCTCCATCTCCTCGAGGGCGCAGCGCACCTGGCCGATCTCCTCGAGCCGGCGTTCGGCCTGCAGCAGCCGTTCGCGGCAGCTCCGCTCCAGCTCGGCCAGACCCTGCAGCAGGGCCTCGATCGACGGCCCCGAGTAATCGGCGAAGATCCGGTCCAGCAGACGCTCGCGCGCAGCCGGGAACCAGGCCTCGAAGGAAGCGCTGGTGCTGCGCTTCAGCATCTGGCGCGCCGGCGGGCCGAGGCGCTTGGTCTTGGCCGCCTTGGCCACCCGGTTCTTCGGGTTCTCGGGCGGCCCGAACAGCCGCTTGGCGACTGAGGCCTGGCTGCGGAACAGGATCCAATCCCAGAAGCCCTTCTTGACCGGGATCTCGGTGCTGCGCAGCGGCAGCGCCGCCGGCTCGATGCCGGCGTAGGGGTCGAGGCCGGCGAAGGCGTCCTGGCCGATCCGGTCCAGCGACAGGCCGGCGGCGGTCAGGCTGATGCGGACCCCGCTGGGCACGGTCGGGCCGGCCTCGTTGGCGTTCAGCTTCTGGTTTAGGGCCTGGTGCAAGGCCAGCGCCAGCTCGTTCTGGCAGCTGCCGAGCAGCGGGCTCAGGTTGCGGTCGCCGAGGTCCTTGAGGCTGCCGTCGCTGGCCAGCCAGGCCTCGACCGCTCCAGTCAGGGCGTGGCCGCTCTTCTCGCCGATCGCGCCGGCGTGCTCGGCGACGGCGGCGCCCAGCTCCTCGCGCAGCGGCCGGTAGGCCTCCTCCCAGGAGAAGCCTTCGAGCCGCTTCAGGGTCTCCAGCTTCTGGCGCGCGACCGCGGCCTCGCGTTCCAGGTCGGCGGCCAGGCCGGCCAGCTCGCGGACCGGTTCGGCCTCGCACAGCTGCCGCAGCTCGCCGCTCAGCGAGCCGGCCCGGCGCAGGCTGTCGCCGAGGAAGGCGGTCAGGTAGTCGGAGCTGTTGAGGTACTCGGTGAGGTCGCCGCGGAAGGCGCTGAAGTCGTCGCCGTCGTCGGTCTGCTCCTCCCCGCTCAGGCGGGAGCTGGCGGCGCGCAGCAGGTCGACCGGGTAGATCCTCAGCCGGCCGTCGTCGAGCGCCGTCTTCAGCGGGGCGCTCATCGACAGCTTCTCGAAGGCCTCGAGGATGCGCTGCGGGTCCTCGTGCTCCAGGCTCGGGGCCAGGCTGCCGTCCGGCTTCAGGTCCTGCTTGGTGGTGTCCAGGTTGACCACCAGGAAGATGCGGCTGAACAGCTCGAGCAGCTCGTTGAACTCGTCGAAGACCTGCTCCAGGAACAGGTTGTCGGTGCGCACGACGAAGATCGCGCAGGCCGCGGTGTCGCGGAAGTCGCGCGTCATGCGGTCGTAGCCGAACTTCATCCGGGTGTAGAGGCCCGGGGTGTCGACCAGCACCGTGCCCGACTGCTCGAGTTCTTCGGCGGGCAGCTTGACCTCGACCCGCCGCACCGCGCGCGGGGAGTGGAGCCGGGGGTCGAAGACCTCGCCCTCGGCCTCGACCTCGCGGATCCGGTCCGCCAGCTCGGCGTGGGCCCGCTCCAGCTCGTCGCGCATGCCGGGCAGATCCGGCATGGTCTCGACGCTGCCGTCATAGCGGCTCAGGACCAGCTCGCGCCGCTCGGCGTGGCTGACGTTGACCAGGCAGGGGTAGGCCGGGAGGGCGGTGACCTCGCTGACGTACTCCGCGCTCAGCGCGTTCATCAGGGTCGACTTGCCGCTCTTCAGGGGGCCGAAGATGAGGACGTAGGCGCGCTGCTCGGCCACCTTGTCGGACAAGGTCTGGAGCTGGTCCATGAGCTCGTGGAGCTGGGGCAGGACCGCCCGCGCGGGGTTCTCGGAGTCGGCCGCCTGGAGGGCCTGGGTGGTGCCGTGGAGAGAGGGGAAGAGGGGTTCGACCGCATTTCCGAACTCCTCACAGAATTGATTCAGCAAAGTCCGCACCCGATCAAATTAGCGCGGAAGCCCAGGGATTTCAGGGCCTTTCCCGGAGCCTTTGGTGTGGATCTTGCGGACGGAGGACGCCTTCCGGGGCCGACTGCCGAGAAATCTCGAATTTCCTGAGACAAACGGTCCCCGGCGGGCTGAGTCCTATGCAACGACCGGCCTCCCCCGGTCAGCGCACCCTGAACCACGGGCCTCCGCCTTCGGGCGGAGGTCCGCTTTGGGCATTCCCGTCGCCACCGAACCATGGCAGAACCCGATCCCAGACCCACCGACCGCTTCGACCTCCATCTGCCGAGCCGTCTCCAGTCCGCCGAGATCGAATAGGACGGGGACCTGATGAACCTCAGTCCGGGCAGCGTGATGTTCGCCGCCGACGACCACCTGAGCCTGGTGCTCGAGGTGGACGGCACCAGCTACCGGGGTCGCCTGGTGCGCGCCGGTGCTGGCACGGATGGACTACGTGCTCCAGCTCGACGAGGCCCTGCCCGTCGAGGACCTGGTCCAGCCGCGGTAGCGGTTGCCTCCCGCCAGCTGGCCCGGAGCCGGCCCCCGACCATTTCGGCGAATCACCCGCATGCCACCTCCCGAGGTCGGCTGCGGGCCGCGCCGTTCCCGGCCCCGGTGACCGCCTCCCTCAAGGGCCGACGGTGATCGTGAGCGGCTGGCCGGCCACCTGGAAGGCGGGGCCGAGGCGGAGCAGGCCGTTGACCGGGTCGCCGATCTCGACCTGGTAGCTGCCGTCCGGCAGCTTCAGCTCGCCCGAACCGCGCCACATGCGCTTCGAGTACAGGCGGACGCCGGTCTGCTGGTCGCGCACCGTCACCACCGCGCTGTCGCCAGGCGCGAAGGCCGGCTGCAGGGTCACCGGCGAGCCGGTCCGGAGCCGCCAGTCCGGCAGATCCACCGCGCCGGCGCGGGTGTCGACGATGGTGGCCGATCGGGTGATGCCGGCCGAGGCGGGCATCAGCTGGTAGAGGCCCGGCGCGACCCCGGAGAAGGAGAAGGCCCCCAGGTCGTCGGTGCTGACGAGCTGGTAGTTCAGGAAGGGCTGGCCGTCCGGGCTGGTGCGCAGCGGCTCCAGGCGCAGCTTGGCGTTCCGGACCGGCGCGCCGTCGGCCGTGGCGACCCGGCCTTGCAGCGGCACCTCGGCCGGCAGGGCGAGGTCGCCGAAGTCGGTCTGGGAGCCCGGCGCGACCTGCACCCACGAGGCCAGGGTGCCGTAGCCGGGGGCCTCGGCCCGCAGGACCCGCGAGCCGGGTACGAGGTCCTCGAAATCCCAGGTGGCGTCCGGCTCGTCCATCATCGTGCGCAGGCTGAGGACGAACTCGTTGGTGTGGAGCAGCACCAGGCCGTGGGTGAGCGGGGCGCCGGTGCTGGCGTCGATCAGGCGCGCGCTGGCTTGACCGACCGCGGCCTGGACCTGGGCCGCGCTGACCGAGAACTCGATCTCCTCGCCGTTGCCGGCGACGCGGGCCTGGTCGAGCAGCACCGGGCCGAGGCCGAGGCCGACCCAGAAGGGCGGCTCGAGGCTGCTCTCCAACTCCCCGAGGTACTCGAGCGGCCACTGGCCGGAGTCGGGCGGGGAGCCGAAGCGGCCGGCGACCTGGAACTTGCCGTCCGGCACCTGGTAGCGGATCGCCTGCTCGGTCTGCGGCAGGCTGGCCGGCAGGCGCTGGTCCGCGACCAGCACGCTGAAGGAGGCGGTGTCGCGCGGCCAGCCGAGTTCCTGGAGCAGGGAGCCGCCGGTCGGGGTGACCAGGCGCAG
>CAZXTO010000170.1:0-7533 GCA_964643675.1 uncultured Planctomycetales bacterium | reverse complement strand
CCGGCGGCGGCGGCCTGCAGGGCGAGGAAGGGGCCCGTGCCCTGGCGGGCGCGGCGCGCGCCAACCACGGCGACGCGGAGGGGCGGGCCGGGCGGGTAGGGGTCGGCAGTCATCGGGGGAAGCGGAGCTGGTCGGCGAGGCGGGTCAGGCCGATCTCGGTCTTCATGTCCGGGATGCGGCCGTCGCGACAGCGCTGGATGGCTTCCTCGAGGTCGAAGACGAGGACCTGCGTGCCGTGCTCCATCGCCGATCCATCCCCGGGAGGTCTCCCCCCTTGCTCGGGCGGTCCATCCAGTTCGGCGACGAGGAAGTCGACCCGCTCATCAGCAGCTCCAGGGGTAGGGTAGGACGGCCCGCCCAGCGGCACCAGGGAGGCGAGCGGGACTTCCACCCCAGCCTCCTCGTGCGCCTCGGCCGCGCCGCGCCGCGCCAGGCCGCCGGCGGCGGCATCGGCCGGCTCGAGGATCCCGGCGACCAGCTCGACCAGCATCAGCGGAGCCTCGGGATCGGGGCGCACCAGCTCCTTCTGCCGCCGCAGCCAGACCGGCGGGCGCACGCCCTCCTTGAGCACCACCTGAGGGCGACCGTCGGCGCCGCGGAACCACAGCACCACCGCGACGGCGTCGGTGCCGGGGCGGCTGACCACGTCGCAGGAGTAGGGCGGCGAGCTGCTGCCGTCGTCGTAGCGGTGGCGGACGCGGAGGCGGCGGACCGTCAGGAAGCCCTGGTCGGCAGGGCTGCCGGCGGTCCGGTCCTCCAGGATCTCGAGGGAGACCGGGCGCACCCGCGCATCCTAGCGCGGGTTCAGGCGCCGATCACCAGCCGCAGACCGTTACTGAGGGCCCAGCCCTGGGTCTGGGCCGGGTCCGGCACGAAGGCCTGCAGGAAGTACTCGCGTCCGACCATGCCCGGGCCGCCGGGGATGTTGGCGGTGATCGTGCCGGCTCCGGCAGCGTCGACCGGGAAGCTCCATTGCAGGGCGCCGGCGCCGGCCACCAGCAGGCTTCCGCCGAGGTAGGGCGTGTCGTTCGCGGCGCTCGAGATCACGAGGGTGCCGCTGCTGCTGGGCGGAGCCCCGCCGACCTGGGCGGTGTAGCTCTGGCCGGCGCGCGGCACGCCTTCCCCGCTCAGGCTCAGCGTGTTGGCGTCGCCGCGCAGCTCGCCGTAGGGGAAGTTCCCGGGCAGATCGAGCTCGTAGTCCCAGATGCCGCGGCCGTAGGTGCCGAAGCGCACGGTGCCTTCGGCCCACACCGGCTCCACGCTCCAGTACAGCGTGATCGGGGCGGTGGTGCCGAGGATGTCCTGCCACTGGCCGGTCGCCGGGTCGTACATCCAGGCGCCGTTCTCGCTGCCGCAGAACATCTGGCCGCCGCCGCCGGGGGCCTCGCAGAGGTCGTAGACCAGGGTGTTGGGCAGACCGCTGCGGCGGGCGGACCAGCTCTGGCCGCCGTCCAGCGAGCGCATCACCGGCGGCGCGCCGTAGCCGCTGCCGCCGACCCAGACCTCGTCGACGTCGGTCGTCGAGGGCCACAGGGCGGTGCCGTAGAAGTAGTGCGATCCGGGGCCGCCGCCTTGGCTCAGGGTCCAGGTCACGGCGTGGTCGGTCGAGCGCCAGAGGGTGCCATCGGTGCAGGCGGCCCAGGCCAGCTCGGGATCGATCGGCGAGAAGGCCAGCGCCGACAGGGTGCGGCCGCCGAAGCTGGTGGTGCTGTGCTGGGTCCAATTCCAGTTCCAGAAGCCGGTGCGCTTGCAGCGCCACACCGCGTCGTTGGCGCACAGGAAGAAGGCGGCGCGGGCGTAGGGATCGGCCACCACCGGCGGCAGCCACAGCTGGCCGAGACCGGGCGGGAAGTTCAGGTCACCGCCGGTGACCAGGCTGGGGTCGTCCTCGCCGTCGGTCACCAACACGAAGCCGGGATAGGGCGAGAAGACCATGTCGTGGGTGCCGTTGTAGGACGAGATGTGGCCGTAGTCGCCGCTGATCATCTGGTCGAAGTCGGCCCACGGCCCGCCACCGCCGGGCAGCCCCAGCTCGGCGCGCTGGTAGCCCTGGTCCTGCGAACCGGCCATCACCAATTCGGGGCGCCGGCGGCTGGTGAAGGTCGAGTAGTACTGGCTGACGCCCAGGCCGATCAGCGACAGGTTCTCGACCGACTGCATCCGATCCAGGCTCTGGTAGACGCCGCCGTCGGTGCCGACGTACCAGACCTCGCCCTGCGCCGCGCCGGCCTCGGGTCGGCAGTCGATGCGCATGATGTCGGCGTGCAGGTAGATCGCCGGGTTGCCGTAGTAGCTGCCCCAGGAATTCACGACCTGGAAGCTGGCGCCGCCGTCGCGCGAGACGCGCATCTCCACCCCGCCGTAGGCCATCAGGTCCGGGTCCTTCGAGCTGCACTCGAAGGCGCCCCAGAAGTCGACGCAGTCGTGCACGTGGCTCCAGCTGCCGCCGAGGTCGAAGCTGCGCCAGATCTGCCACTGGCCGCCGTTCTTGGCCGCCAGGCTCAGCGCCGGGGTGGCCCCCTCGGTCCCGCGCAGGCGCACGTCGCTGGCCTGGAAGGGCAGCGTGCCGCCGATCTGGCTGAAGCTCGCGCCGCCGTCGGTCGACTGGTACAGCTTGTCCTTCTTGAACACGTAGACCGGGCCGAGGGCGTCGCGCGGGGCCCAGAGGTCGCTGCGCCAGGTGTTCAGGTCGAGGGTGCGGCTGAAGCTCAGGCCGCGGTCGACCGAGCGGTAGACGCCCCAGCCGTTGAGGGCGTTGCTGTCGTACCCCACGATCAGGACCGTGTGGTCCGGCAGCGCGACCATGCGCGCGACGTCGCTGAGGTTCGACAACCCGATCGGCGCGGTCCAGGTGGCGCCGTCGTCGACGCTGCGGTGGACCAGGCCGCCGGCGCGGCGCAGCACGAAGTCGGGGCCGCCGGGCGTGCCGGGCACGACCACGAGGTCGTGGGCGCCGCCGTAGAGGTTGTCGCCGATCGGGGTCCAGTTGCTGCCGTCGCGGCCGCCGACCCAGACGCCGCCGAGGGCGGAGCCGGCGTAGAGCTGCTGGCCGTCGCTGGACCAGGCGGTGGCGAACATGCGGCCGGCCTGGTTGCGGCTGCCGAGCTCGCGCCAGCTGCCGGAGCGCGGCGCCGAGGCGCGGCCGCCGGCGATGGCGTTCTTGCGCTCCATCGCCGCCAGTCCGTTGGCCTGCTCGACGGCGCGCCAGTCGACCCCGGGCGGGGCCACGTGCCTCCCTTCCACCCATGCGCGGCGGGCGGCCTTGTTGCGGGATTCGGCCTCCTCGTCCTGCAGGTGCTCGGTCGGGGCGGGCGTGGAGACGGGCGCCTGCGCGCAGGCCAGGGCCAGCGGGAGCAGGGCGATCGGAAGGAAGCGGCGGGGAACTCCCATCCGGCAAGGATACCCCTCGAACGGCAACCTTGCGGGGCCTCGCCGCTACCCTAGGCGCGTGGAGCCGCTCCAGAAGATCCGTTCGCGCGACGAGCTCGCCGGCCTGCTGCGCCGCGCCCGCGAGGCCGGCCGCGCGGTGGTGCTCTGCAACGGCGTCTTCGACCTGCTCCACGTCGGCCACGTGCGCGCGCTGCGGGCGGCCCAGGCCGAGGGCGAGCTGCTGGTGGTCGCCCTCAACGACGACGCCTCGGCGAGCCGGCGCAAGGGCCCCGGCCGGCCGCTGCAGCCGGCGGCGGAGCGCGCCGAGATCCTGGCCAGCCTGGGCTGCGTCGACTACGTGACCCTGTTCTCCGAGGACACCGTGGCCGAGACGCTCTGGGCCCTCCAGCCGCAGATCCACGCCAAGGGCGGCGACTACGACCCGGCCGAGATCCCGGATTGCGAGCGCCGAGCCGCGCGCGAGCTCGGCATCCGCCTGGCGCTGGTCGGCGGCCCCAAGGTCGGCAGCTCCAGCGAGCTCGCCGAGCGGTTGAGCGCCGCCGAGGACGAAGCGTGAAGCGGATCGCGGTGCGGATGCCGAACCCGGTCGGCGACGTCGTCGCCGCCACGCCGCTCCTGAGCCTGTTGCGGCAGCGCAACCCGCTGGCCCGGATCATCGCGGTCGGCGGGCGGCCGGCGATGGAGCTGCTGCAGGGCTTGACGACCATCGACGAGTACGCCGAGCTGCTGCCGGAGACGCGGAAGGGCATGCTCGGCCCCTGGCGCGAAGCCGAGGCCCTGCGCCAGCTCTTCGCCGACACCATCTACCTGCTGCCGAACTCATTCTCCTCGGCGCTGGCGGCCTCGCTGGCCCGGATCCCCGACCGCATCGGCCGCCGCTCGCCGCTGCGCGGCCCGCTGCTGACCGAGGCCCTGCCGTCGGTCGGTCAGCCGCGGCCGATGACCGAGCTCTACGTCGAGCTCGACGGCGGCGCCGAGGCGCCGCCCATCGAGCTGGTCGTGACCGAGCGCGAGCGGCGGCTGGCCCAGGAGACCATCGACGCCCTCGCCAAGCACGACGTGGTCCCGCCCTTCCTGGCGGTGGCGCCGGGTGCGGCCTTCGGCCCCTCGAAGATCTACCCGGCGGAGATGACCGCCCAGGCCGTGGTCCAGAGCGCCGAGCGGACCGGCCTGCAGCCGGTGCTGTTCGGCTCGCCGGCCGAGTCGGACCTGATCCGCGACATCAAGGGGCGGTGCAAGGCGGCGGACTGCGTGGTGCCCTTCCTGCACGCCTCGATCGGCGAGATGAAGGCCCTGCTGGGCTGGTGCCAGGCCATGCTGACCATGGACAACGGCGCCCGCCACGTGGCCGCCGCCCTGGGCGTGCCCCAGATCGTCCTGTTCGGCGCCACCGACCCGGCCTGGACCGACTACTGCCGGGCCCGCACCACCTTCCTGCGCCGCGAGGAGGTCGAGTGCAGCCCTTGCCACAAGAAGGTGTGCCCGATCGACCTGCGCTGCCTGCGCCGGATCGAGCCGGCGGTGGTGGCCGAGGCGGTCGCCAAGGCGGTCCAGCTGCAGCAGGAGCGGGATCGGCTGCGAGACCAGGGCGAGAGCCCTGGAATCCCCGAGATGGCATGAAAAAAGCCGCGGGCCGACGATGCGGGCCGCGGAGGATCGGTTGGTGGGCCATACTGGATTTGAACCAGTGACTTCCACCGTGTGAAGATGGCACTCTAGCCTCTGAGTTAATGGCCCAACCGGGCGTGAGATTGTAGTGCCGCCCTGCGCGGCGTAAACCCCAGGCATGGCTTTCGGCGTTCTCCGCGCCCCGTACCCCTTCGTGGCCGCCCCGGAGCTCCAGCTCCTGACGGACCCGGCCCGGACCTGGGAGCTGCTGCTGGCCGACCTGGCCTCGGCGCGCGAAGAACTTCGGGTCGAGAATTTCATCTTCAACGACGGCCTGGCCGGCGCCGCGGTGGCCGACGCCCTGGTCCGCGCCGCCCGCAACGGCGCCCGGGTCCGGGTGCACGTCGACGCCTTCGGCTCCAAGGAATTCGGCGCCGCGGCCGCCGCCCGGCTGAAGGAGGCCGGCATCGAGCTGCGCTTCTTCAACCGGATCCGGTTCTGGAAGATGCTGCGGCCTTCCCGGGCCTTCCCGCGCACCCACCGACGCATCGTGGTGATCGACGGCCGCGTCGGCTGGACCGGCGGCATGGCCTTCGACGACCAGTGGTGGCCGATGGAGGGGGTGGAAGCCGCGCGCGACACCATGGTCCGCTTCGAGGGCGAGGCCGTGGCCCAGCTGGCCGACGCCTTCGACCGGCTGTGGCGCAGCCGCGCCGGCGGCGGCCCGAAGCCGCGCCGGCTGCCGGCCGGGGAACACGGACAGCTGCGGGTGGTCCCGCAGTACACCCTGCGCTTCCCCTACTACAACCGCAGCCTGACCCGGCGCCTGGCCCACGCCCAGCGGCGCGCCTGGATCGCGGTGCCCTACTTCGTACCCGGTCCCAACCTCTATGACGGTCTGCGCCGGGCGCTGCGCCGCGGCGTTGACCTCCGCTTCCTGTTCCCGGGCCAACGCACCGACCACCCGGCCGTGCGCATCGCCGCGCGGCGCCACTACGGGCGCCTGCTGCGCTCCGGGGCCCGGATCTGGGAATACGGCCCCTCCTTCATGCACGCCAAGGTGTGCCTGTTCGACGACGAGTGGGTGCTGGCCGGCTCCTGCAACCTCGACTCCTGGTCGATGTTCATCAACAACGAGGTCGCGGTCGAGTGCTGCGGCGCGCAGTCCGCGGCGACGGTGCGCTCGCAGTTCCTGGCCGACTTCGAGCGCTCGCGCGAGATCGGCCTCGAGGAGTGGCGCAAGCGCGGGCTGTGGGCGCGCTTCCTCGAGCGCTTCTTCGGCACCTTCGACTCGGCCTTCTGAGCATGCAGCTGCGCCTGATGAGCTGGAACATCCACCGCGCCATCGGCGTGGACCAGCGCTTCCGGCCCGAGCGGGTGGTCGAGGTCATCCGCCACCACGACCCGGACATCCTGCTGATGCAGGAGGTGGACCGCGGCGTGCCGCGCTCGCGCCGGCTGTGGCTGGACCACCTGATCGCCAAGGAGGCCGGCTACCCCTACCACTCCTGGGCCCAGGCGCACGTGCTCAAGGAGGGCAGCTACGGCAACGCGACGCTGTCGCGCTTCCCGATCAGCAAGCGCCGCCACCTGGACCTGCGCATCGACTGGCGCAAGCGCCGGAACGCGATGTTCACCCGCCTCAAGCTGCCCGGGCGCCACGGCCAGCTGCACGTGTTCAACTGGCACCTCGGGTTGAGCGCAGCCGAGCGCAACAAGCAGGTCCAGCGGCTGCTGCACACCGGCACCCTGCGCGACCTGCCGAGCCGCGCCCGGGTGCTGATCGGCGGCGACACCAACGACTGGCGCAACCTGTTGTTCCCGACCCACCTACGGGAGCTGGGTTTCCACGCCTGGAGCGAGCACGGCCGCCGCCAACACATCCGCACCTACCCCAGCACGCGGCCGGTCGGCGCCCTCGACAAGTTCTTCTGGCGGGGGCCGATCGGGCACGAGCACATCCATGCCAGCAAGCTCAAGCTGGCCCGGGTGGCCAGCGATCACCTGCCGCTGGTGGCCGAATTCGAGCTGCTGCGCCGCTGAGGCGCGGCCCGGCGCCACCGAGGCGAGCGGCTGCGCCCAGGAGTGGCGAGGCCCGCTTCAAGCGTCGAGCAGGGCCTGCAGGGCGTCCTCGTCGAGGACCGGCACCCCCAGCTTCTCGGCCTTGCTGCGCTTGGATCCGGCCTTCTCGCCGGCGACCAGGTAGTCGGTCTTGCCGGAGACCGAGCCGGACACCTTGCCGCCGGCCTCCTGGATGGCAGCCGCGATCTCGCTGCGCGGCCGGCTGAGGGTGCCGGTGATCACGAAGCTCTTGCCGCTGAGCGCGCCGGCGCCGGTGGTGGCCGCCGGCTCGGCGTCGAGCACCTCCACCCCGGCGGCGAGCATGGCCCGCACCGCGGCGACGTTCTGGGGCCGGGTGAAGAAGGCGATCAGGGCCGGCGCGACCTCCTTGCCGACGAAGGACACCGCCTCGAACCGCGCCAACGCGAAGCTGCTGCGCAGGGCGCCGTCGAGGGCCTCGAGGTCGGAGGGCTC
>CAZXTO010000169.1:6586-7602 GCA_964643675.1 uncultured Planctomycetales bacterium | reverse complement strand
GTCGCCACGATCTCGGTCGCCTTCTACGCCATGCTGCGCTTCCTGCGCAGCACCCGCGGCGGCGGCCTGCTGCGCGGCCTCAGCGCCTTCCTGGTGGTCGCCTTCGCGCTCTACTTCCTGCTCGACATCTTCCTCGGCGTGCCGGTGCTGAAGGAGATCGGCGGCCTGGTCGCCGGAGCGATCGTGATCATCCTGGTGGTCCTGTTCCAGCCCGAGCTGCGCCAGGGCATGGCGCGCATCGGCCGCGGCGGCTTCCTGCGCTTCCTCAACCAGGAGGAGCGCTCGAGCGAGGTCGCGACCAAGGTCACCCGCGCCGCCCAGCGCATGGCCAAGGAGCGCATCGGCGCCCTGATCGCCTTCGAGCGCGGCGTGTCCTTGGCGCCCTACTACGACAACGCGGTGCCGGTCGACGCCCCGGTCAGCGGCATCCTGCTCGAGACCATCTTCTTCCCCGGCAGCCCGCTGCACGACGGCGCGGTGGTGATCCGCGGCGAGCGGGTCCACGCCGCCGCCTGCCTGCTGCCGCTGGCCGACGCCTCCGACGCCCTCGGCCGCCTCGGCACCCGCCACCGCGCCGCGCTCGGCCTGACCGAGGAGACCGACGCCATCACCCTGGTGGTCAGCGAGGAGACCGGCCAGATCGCCCTGTGCGCGGCCGGCGAGCTGTCGCGGCAGGTGCCCTTCGATCAGCTCGAGGAGCGGATCTCGGCGCTGCTCAACCCCGAGGCCACCGAGGAGGAGCAGGCCACCGAAGCCGAGGCCGCCGAGACCCAAGAGGAGGGCGCCCGATGATCCGCCTGCGCCGCTTGTTCCTGCACGACATGGGCCGCAAATTGCTGGCGCTGAGCCTGGCGATCCTGGTCTGGATCTGGGCCCGCGGCACCATCTCGGAGGGCGGCGAGCTAACCCTCCAGCTGGTGGTCTCGCGCACCTCGGCGCCGCCGGTCAGCAACACCCTCACGGTCCGCAAGCCGGACGGCTGGGTGCTCACCCGGCCCGCCTTGAGTTCGCGCATC
>CAZXTO010000169.1:0-6576 GCA_964643675.1 uncultured Planctomycetales bacterium | reverse complement strand
GCATCTCGATCCACGTCTACGGCGAGAAGAACCGGGTCGAGAGCTTCCGCAACTCGGGTCCGGCGGGCAGCTTCAACCCGGGGCCGGCCCTCAACCGCGCCGACGCCGCCTCACCGGGGCTGCCCCGGCACACGATCCTGGTCAACGAACTGGACTGGAACAACCGCGAGGCCAGCGCTCTGGTCGACATGGAGAAGACCGGGGAGATCCGGCTCACCTTCGAGCGCGAGGACACCGCCGACATCGACCTCCTGCCGGCGATGCTGGATCTCTCCGGAGCGGTCGGCCAGGCCTACGAGCTGCGTCTGGACGAGGCGGTGATGGAACCGAGCCGGGTGCGCCTGACCGGACCGATCAGCGACGTCGAGTCCCTCAAGGACACGGTTCGGGAATGGATGGCGGGCGAGGTGCAGAAACCCAAGCTGAACTTCCTGGCCGAGCAGGACCTGAAGGACGCCACCTCCACCCTGAGCCTCCAGGTCAGCCTCGACACCGCCTGGGCGAATTCGGTGCGGATGGAGCCCGCGATCGTCCTGGTCCGCATCCCGGTGGTCGAGCTGCTGCCGGACCCGGTCGAGTTCGACATGCCGGAGCCGCTGCTGCTGAACCAGGAGCTGGCGCCGGATTGGGAGCCCGCCGGAGCCTCCTACGGGCGCTGGCGGCTGTCCTTCGACCCGCTGCCGCAGTTCAAGCCGCCCACCGACATCGACCAGGACTGGATCCAGGCCAACCTGCTGTTCTTCGTCGACCTCGCGCCGCTGGCCGAGATCGAGCGCTCGGAGAACGACCTGCCGCTGATGTGGAAGTACCGCGGCGACGTGCGCCCGGAGTACCTGGACCAGATGAACGACGCGCTGCGCATCGAGCCGCTCGACGCGGCCAACGCCACCATGAAGATGAAGCGCAAGGAGGAATCATGAGCGACCGTCTGTTCGGAACCGACGGCATGCGCGGGGTGGCCGGCGAGGAGCCCCTCACCCCCCCCACCCTCGAGCGGCTCGGCCGCCTGCTCGGCCTGCGGCTGGGCGGCCTCGGCTGCTCGGTGCTGATCGGGCACGACGGCCGCGAGAGCGGCGAGACCCTGGCGGCGGCGCTCACCAAGGGCCTGAACGCGGTCGGCTGCGACGTCGACGTGCTCGGCCTGGCGCCGACCCCGGCGGTGATGTACCTGACCGGCATCGGCGCCTACGACGCCGGCGTGGTGGTCTCCGCCTCGCACAACCCGGCCCGCGACAACGGCCTCAAGCTGCTGTGCGACAAGGGCTCCAAGCTCGAGGACGAGGTCGAGCTGGCGGTCGAGAAGGCGCTGGTGGCCGGCGAGGACCCGCCCGACGCCGCCGTGGCCGGCAAGTCGCGGCGGGTCCAGAGCAAGCTCGGTGACTACCTCGCCTGGCTGCGCAACGACGCCTTCCCGGAGCTCGACCTGAAGGGCTGGAAGGTGGCGCTGGACTGCGCCAACGGCGCCTATTCGCGCCTCGGCCCGCGCGTGCTGCAGGCCTTCGGCGCCGAGGTGGCGGCGATCCACGACCACCCCGACGGCCGCAACATCAACCTCGACTGCGGCGCCATGCACCCCGAGGTGGTGGCCGAGGCGGTGCACGAACACCACGCCTCGATCGGCCTGTGCGTCGACGGCGACGGCGACCGCGGCATCCTGGTCGACAGCGACGGCCGGGTGCTCGACGGCGACGTGCTGCTGGCCGGGCTGGGCACCCACCTGATGGAGCGGGGCGAGCTGCCGGGCGGCACCGTGGTGGCGACCGTGATGAGCAACCTGGCCCTGGAGCAGTGGCTGGCCCGCTGCGGGGCGAAGTTGCACCGCACGCCGGTCGGCGACCGCCACGTCGCCGCCGCCCTGCGCGAGCAGGGCTGGGTCCTGGGCGGCGAGAAGTCCGGCCACATGCTGTTCGGCGAGGAGCACGCCTTCTGCGGCGACGGCATGTACACCCTGCTGCGGGTCGCCCAGGCCCTGGTCCACGAAGGCAAGCTGTCGGCCGACTTCGCCGCCGGCTACGCCGACATGCCCCAGACCCTGCTCAACCTGCCGGTGAGCGCGCGGAAACCGCTGGAGCAGCTGCCCAAGCTGCACCGGGCCACCGAACAGCTGGAGCAGGAGATGGGCGCCCACGGGCGCACCGTGGTGCGCTTCTCCGGCACCGAACTGAAGCTGCGGCTGATGGTCGAGGCCGAGACCGAGCAGATGGTCGAGGACGGCATCGCCCGGCTGAAGTCGGCCGCCGAGGCCGACGGCATCCTGATCTGAGCGATGCCGTCGCGGCCTCTGCTGGCGCTGGAGTTGTCGAGCGGGGCGTCGACCGTCGCCCTCGGCCTGGCGGACGGACGCGTGCTGCAACGCGGCTTCGGCGGCGAACGCGGCCGCGCCCTGCTGGCGGAGGTCGACGCCCTGAGCCGCGAGGCCGGGATCGCCCCCGCCGATCTGGCCGCGGTCGTGGTCGGCACCGGCCCCGGCTCCTACACCGGCCTGCGCATCGCCTGCGCCGGGGCGCGCACCTTGGCCTACGCCCTGTCGATCCCGTGCGGCGGCCTGTGCAGCTTCGAGGCCGCGGCGCTGGCGGCGCCCGATGGCCGCGAGCTGCACGTGTTGCTCGACGCCTACCGCCGCGAGGTCTACCACGCCTGCTACCGGCGACGCGGCGAAGAACTCGAGACCCTGCAGGCACCGCGCGTGCTGCCGCGGGCCGAAGCCGGCGCGGCCCTGCCCGAGGGCGCGCTGCTGCTCGGCGACCCCGAGCTGCTCGGCGCAGCGCGCCCCAACCTCGAGCGCCTGGCCGGAGCGGTCGAGCCGAGCGCGCGCCAGCTGCTGCAGCTCGCGGAGCAGCGCGGACTCGACCGCTGGCAAGCCGCGGAGCCGCTCTACCTGCGCGCCGCGCGCTGAGCGCGAATCGCGCCTCGCTGGCGGCGGCTCACCGCCGAGCGGAAGGGCCGTTTCCTGCTCGAATCAGCGAATGAGGCCAGAATTGAACAACGGCACGCCCCGCGAGGGAGCGTGCCGATCGTTCTGAATCCGTCGGACCTACAGGTCCTGCGGGCGCAGGGTCTTGCGGCCGTTCGCGGTGGCCCGCTCTTCGGCTTCCTTGATCGCTTCCCGGACGTAGCCGTCGAGAGCGGCGTAGAAATCGCTGGACACGTTGCAGCTCTGGACCGCGTTCTTGGTGCGGCTCTTCGAGATGATCATGTCGAGGACCTTGGCCTTGGCCTTGGTCTTGCGGGTGGTCTTCTTGGCGGTCCGCTTGGCAGCGCGCTTCGGAGCAGCCTTCTTGGCAGTCTTGCGAGCGGGCTTCTTGGCGGCCTTGGCCTTCTTCTTCGCAGCCATGTTTCTCGTCGTCTCTCTGTCCCGGGAAAGGCTTCCCGGAGGGGGTAATGAGGTGTTTGCGGCGTTCGCGACGCCGTTAACGCGGGATTCTGCGCCGAAAAGGGGTTCGGTGTCAAACCCAAAACGGCTAAATTCTGGCTCCAATCCGGGATTTCTCGCCCAACTCCGAACCTCGTCACAACGCCTTGTCGCTCCCTTCGGTCCTGCTCCGCTGCTCCATCTTGAGCGCGATGATGCTCTTCGGTCCCGCGCTTCCCGGCGCGCCGAACCCGTCCGCGCCGCAGGATGCGACGCAGGATGCACCGACCGCCGACCCGCTGCTCGAGCGGCTGCTGCCCCGCTTCCGTTCGCTGCCGATCGAGGAGCGCGCGCGCATCGCCGAGCGCGCCTACCAGGAGGCCCTGCGCGCCGAGCACCCGCTGGCGCGCGCGGCGGCGGCGCTCGAAGCCGACGCCGGCGGGCTCGAGGTGCTCGAGCGTGACCTGCGCCGCAACTACGAGGCCCGCCGCTACGCGCCGGCCTTGAAGCTCAAGACGCGCTACCTGGATCCGAGCGCGAAGGACTGGCGCAAGACCCACGAGCGCTTCTTCCCCCGCTTCGCCCCGCCTGAGCGCAGCGGCCGCTGGGGCTGGGATTACGGCCGCGACGCGCTGCTCTCGCCGCAGGAGGCCTCGACGCCAGAACAGCGCCTGAAGGCCCTCCTGAGCGGGAATTGGCCCGATCCGGGCCGCCTCGCCGCCCTCGCCGAGGCCCGCTTCGACCACGACCCGGCCTGGAACCCGGTCGCCGACTACTTCGCCCACCACTACCGCGACCGCAAGGGCCGGGTCTACACCGGCATGCGCCTCGGCGACGTCTGGGGCAGCGGCCGCGAGATCGAGGTCTCCGACGTCGAGGCGGTCGCCTACCTGCGCCTCATCGCCGGCGAATCGAAGCCGGTGTCGCCGATCCCGAAGAAGCTGCACGAGCCGATCTACCAGCGCATCGCCGCCTCCTTCGCCGCCTGGCGCGACTACCACCAGCTGCGCCAGGCCCTGGCCGCGCGGCTGTGCGCCGAGGGGTCGCCGCCGCTGGCCTACCGCGGCCTCACCGAGCGGCTCGACCAGGTCTGGACCGAGCTCGGACACGACCCCGAGCGCGCCCTGCCGCTGCTCCGGCGCAGCGTCGACCGCGCGAGCTTCTTCGCCGCGGCCAAGGCCGTCCCGGCCGAACAGCACGCCCCGCCCGAAGCCCGCGCCGGGCTCGGCCCCTGGCTGCGCGCGGCCGCCGAACGGGTGTGCCGGGAAGAGGGCCTGCTGGGCCTCGGCCGCCGCTGATTCGCGACTGGAAGCGGCCCACCGCTGCCAGCTATCCTCCTGTCATGGGGACGGGCCTCCGCGCATGGGCCGAGATCGACCTCGCCGCCTTCCGTCACAACCTGCGGAGGACGCGCGAGCTGGCCGGCGCAGCCCGGGTATGGCCGGTGCTCAAGGCCAACGCCTACGGCCACGGCGCGGTCGCCATCGCCCAGGTCTGCGAGGAGGAGGCCGTCGAGCGGCTCGGCGTGGGCGACAGCGGCGAGGCCCTGCAGCTGCGCGAGGCCGGCGTGCGCACCCCGCTGCTGGTGCTCGGCACCGTGATCGACGCCGAGGTTCCCGACCTGCTCGACCACGCGATCGAGGTCGGGGTGCACTCCGAGAGCCGGGTCCGCAAGCTCGGTCGCTTGGCGGCGGCGCGCGGCCGCCTGCTGGGGGTGCACCTGAAGGTGGACACCGGCATGGCCCGGCTCGGGGTGCTGCCAGAGGCGGCGCTGCGGGTGGCGCGCGCGGTGCTGGCCGAGCCGGCCCTCGAGCTGCGCGGCCTGATGACTCACTACGCCGCCCCCGACGGCTGCCTCGACCCCTTCACCGCCCGTCAGGCCGCCAGCTTCGCCGCGGTGCAGGCCGAGCTGCGCGCCGCCGGCGTGCCGCTGCCGGCGGTCCACGGCGCCAACTCGGCGGTCCTGTTCACCCAGCTGCGCCCGCTCGGCGACGCGGTGCGCCCGGGCATCGCCCTCTACGGCGTGCTGCCGACCGGCCTGCCCGGCGCCGAACAGCTGCGCCCGGTGCTGGCGCTGCGGGCCCAGGTGGTCTATCTGAAGGACGTGCCCGAGGGCATGCCGGTCGGCTATGGCGGCCGCTGGACCGCGCCCCGCCCGACCCGCCTGGCGGTGCTGCCGATCGGTTACCACGACGGCCTTCCCTTCCGCCTCGGCGCCGAAGGCCGCGGCGTCGCCCTGCTGCGCGGCCAGCGCTGCCCGCTGGTCGGCGCGATCTCGATGGACTACTGCACCGTCGACGTGACCCACGTCGAGGGCGTCGACGTCGGCGACACCGCGACCCTGATCGGGCGCGACGGCGAGGAGTCGATGAGCGTGCAGGAGGTCGCTGAGGCGGCCGGCACGATCCCCTACGAGATCACCTGCTCGATCGGCTCCCGCGTCCGTAGAGTCGCCGTGAACGCCGCGGCGCCGCCCCTCGCGGCCGCGGCGCCGTCGGCATGATCCGGTCCCGCCGAGCCCGTCTCTCGGTCCTGCTCTCGCTCGCCCTGGGCCTGACCGCCTGGTATCCGTTCCCGGTGCCGGAGGGGCTGCGCGAGCGCTTCCTGGGCGACCTGCAGCTGGGCGAGGAGCCGGTCCGGATCCGGACCCAGGACCTGCGCTTCCGCTGGGGCACCGGCAGCCTGCTGATCCGCGAGTTGGACGCGCGGACCGAGGACCGCGCCCTGCTGTTCGCCAGCCGCGCCGATCTGCGGCTGGACCTGCGGCCGTGGTCGACCAGCTTCCTGCAGCCGCGCCAGGCCGACCTCGAGGGCATCACCCTCGGCCTGCATCCGGACGATCTGCAGCAGCTGCGCAGCCCGGGAGAAGAGGGGCCCTTCCTGCCGCCGCCGGTGGCGCTGCGCCTGCGCCAGGTGCGCGCCGAGATGCCCTTCCCCGACGGCAAGGTGCTGAGCGTGGAGCTGCCCGACGCCGAAGGGCTGCTGTCTTCGCACCGCACCCGGCTGAGGGGCACCGCCGTCACCCCGTACGGCCTCAGCGCCGACTTCCGCTTCGCCGCCAACAGCGGCTTCCAGGATTGGAGCCTGGACCTCGAGTGCGCCGACCGCGACCTGCGCGACCGCGGGCACCTGCCCTTCCCGGCCACCGCCGGCAGCTGCACGCTGAGGCTGCGCCTGCGCTCCGACGACCTGATCGCCCAGCTCGAGCTCGAGGACCTGGCGAT
>CAZXTO010000168.1:0-7688 GCA_964643675.1 uncultured Planctomycetales bacterium | reverse complement strand
CGATGCGGCCTACGGCCGCTTCGGCTTCCCCCCAAACAATCGATGTCTGACCCCGAATTAGAAGGAGTCGCCGAAGACTTCGGCGTCGACGCGCGGGGCCAGCAGCAGGTCGCGTTCGGCGAACTGGATCGCGCGGAGCGTGTCGCCGACGGCGCGCACGTAGTCCTGGTAGACGGCCAGGTCGGTGCGCAGCACGTAGACGTAGTCTCCCGGCTGCACGTAGGGGATGTGCTGGATCTCGCCGACGACCTCGGGGTCGAAGAGCAGGTCGAGGTTGTAGGCCCGGACCTGGACCTCGCCGTCGACCAGGCGCGCGAGCACGATGCCGGTGGTGTCGCCCTCGTCGCCGATGCCGCCGGCGCGGGCGATCATGTCCAGCACCGAGGTGCGCGGCGTGCTCAGCGGGTAGACCCCCGGCGCCTGGATCTGGCCGAGCAGGGTCACCTTGCGCAGCAGGCTCAGGTGCACCGTCACGTCCAGCGAGGGATCGACCAGATAGCGGGCGTAGGCCGAGGTCAGCTTGTCGCGCAGCTGGATCCGGGTCAGGCCGTAGACGTCGACCGAGCCGATCAGGTGGCAGAACAGGCTGCCGTCCGGGCCGACCACGTAGCTGCGGCTGAGGTCCTCGTGGTCCCAGATGTCCACGTCGACCTGGTCCCCGCTGCCGACGCGGAATTCCCCGGCGCGGATCTCTTCGGTGATGTTCGGCCCGAGCAGTTCCGGGTCCTCGCCGAGCGTGGCGCCCTCCTTCACCGGGTGGGTGCAGGCAGCGAGCAGGAGCAGGGGCAGCAGGAGATGGCGGAGCATGACGGTGGGCCGCGGGCCCCTGGCATTGTTCCAGAGCCGCTGAAAGGTTCCAATACCCCCTCGGAAGCTGCCGTGCCCCGCCTCGCCATCGTCGGAATCGACGGCGCCACCTTCGAGGTCATCCGACCCCTGGTGGCCGCCGGAGAGCTGCCCCACATCGCCCGCGTGCTGCGCGAGGGCGCGTGGGGGGTGCTGGACTCCGAGACCCCGCCGATCACGCCCCCGGCCTGGGTCTCGATGATGACCGGCGTCAACCCGGGCCGGCACGGGATCTTCCATTTCATCCGCCGGCAGCTCGGCAGCTACGCCACCCCGCTCAACGACGCCTCCCACTACGCCGGCAAGGACCTCCACGCCCTGCTCGGCCGGCGCGGCTGGTCGATCGGCTCGCTGGCGGTGCCGATGACCTTCCCGCCGCAGCCCCAGCCCGGCGGCTACCAGGTGGCCGGGATCCCCTGCCCGCTCGACCCGGCCCTGGTCAGCGACTCGCCCGAGACCGAGGCCCGCCTCCGCGCCCACATCGGCCGGCCCTATCGGCCGGACGTGGATTTTGTGAATGACGCGGGGGACACCGAGAAGCCGGCCGACGAGCTCGAGCAGTACGAGCGCCTGCGCGAGGAGCTGTTCGCGGTCGAGCGCGAACGCCTGGCGGCCGTGCGCGGCCTGCTCCAGGAGCAGCCGACCGACTTCTTCTTCACCGTGGTCTCGGTCACCGATCGCTGCCAGCACTACTTCTGGAAGTTCCAGGACCGCAGCCACGCCGGCTGGACCGAGGAGGGCGCGCGCCGCTTCGGCGAGGTGATCCGCGACTCCTACCGCCTGGCCGACGAATTCGTCGGCGCGGTGCGCGAGGCGGTCGGCCCCGACTGCCCGATCGCGCTGGTCAGCGACCACGGCTTCGGGCCCCAGCACGGCGACTTCCACGCCAACGCCTGGCTGGAGCAGGAGGGCTTCCTGGTCCGCAAGCGCCACGCGCCATGCTGGACCATCGCCCGCACCAGCGTCGGCAACATGCTCGGCAAGCTGGGCCTGGGCGGCCTGGCTCGGGTCCTCGGCCCCTTGGCCCGGATCCCGGTCTGGCGTCCCTGGCGCAAGCCCCAGGCCGACCTGAACGACGTCGATTGGGCCCGAACCGAGGTCTACCAGGCGCTCCACGGCCTGTGCGTCAACCTCGAGGGCCGCGAACCCGAGGGCAGCGTGCCGCCGGCGCGCTTCGCGGAGGTGCTCGACCGCCTCGAGCGCCGGCTGGAGGAGCTCGAGCTGCCCGACGGCAGCCGCGCGCTCGACTTCTGCGTGCGCGGCCTCGACTTCTACGCCGGCCCGCGCGCCGGCGAGGCCCCGGACCTGCAGTATCAGATGGGCGGGCTGGCCTGGCTGCCCAAGGACGACTGGGGCTCCCCGGCGCTGTTCTCGGCCCGCCGCAACGCCGCGATCTCCGGCACCCACCGCTTCGACGGCATCTTCGCCGTCTCCGCGCCCGGGGTGGCCGCCGGCCGCGAGCTCGCCGGGATGCACATCCGGGACACCACGCCTACCCTGTTGCATGTCGTCGGCGAACCGGTGCCGAGCTGGATGGAGGGCCAGGTCCAGGCCGGGATCCTCCAACCGGAGCGGGATCCGGTCGTCGTGCAGGAGGAGGAGCCCGGCGCCGACGCCGGCTCCGCTTCCTACACCGATGAACAAGCCGCCGCCATCGAGGAATCCCTCCGCGGCCTCGGCTACCTGCAATGATGCTCAGCCTCCTCCTCAGCTCCCTGCTCGCCCCGGCCTTCCAGGAGCCGGCGCCGCCCGCCGATCCCAGCAAGGCCGACTTCGAGGTCCGCTTCGACGGCCCCGCCCGCGCCCTGCCGGCCGGTCTCGGCCGCGGCATCAACGACCTCTCGAATGCTTCCGCGGGCTGCTGGCAGGCCTGGGGGGAGCACGTGCAGCCCGACGGCGGGCTGGCCCGGATCTGGCTCAGCTACGCGATCTCGCCGCTGGGGCCGCAGATCGAGGCCGGCCAGCACGCCGCCGCCGCCGGCATGGAGGTGTTCCTGGTCGCCGTCGGCGCGCCCGAGAACCAGGGCAAGGGCCACGGCTCCGCCGGCACGGGCATCCCGCCCAAGGACGCCCTGCAGTGGGCCGAGCGGGTGGCCAAGGACGTGCGCCGAATGCGCGCCGCCGGCGCCCCGGTGAGCTACGTCGAGGTCTGGAACGAGCCGGACTTCCCCGGGCAGTGGAACGGCACCCAGGAGGAGTTCGCGGCCTTCTTCGCCCGCGCCGGCCGTCGGCTGAAGGAGCTGATCCCCGACCTCAAGGTCGGCGGACCGGGCATGGCCGGGCCCTCCGGCAATCAGCAGGACTACTTCCGCAAGATCCTCACCGCCTGCAAGCGCGCCGACTGGAGTCCGGACTACCTCTCGTACCACTTCTACGGCAGCTACGCCTCCGACAACGAGCGTTGCGAGTTCGCCAGCCGGATCCAGGACATCGCCGCCGAGCTGGGACTGGGCCGGCCCGAGATGATCCTGTCGGAGTGGAACATCGGCCTGCCGAAGCCGGTCGCCCCGCAGCTCGACGACCACCGCGCCGGGGTCTACTTCGCCGCCATGAACAGCTCGCTGGCCTCGACCCCGGTCCAGCACTCCCTGTTCTTCTTCCTGCAGGACGGCTACTGGGAGGCGAAGGAGGACTACGCCGGCCAGTCGGTCGGCCTCTACACCTTGCGCGGCGGCCCCAAGGCGGTCCTGAACGGTATGCGCATGTTCCGTCAGGCCTCCTCGCTGCCGGTGGTGCCGGTCGAGCGCCAGGGCGCGCCCTGGAACCTGACCTGCCTCGCCAGCCGCGAGGGCGACCGCGGCTACCTGCTGCTGACCAACTCCACCGGCGACCCGATCAAGCGCGCCCGTCTGTTCGTGGATTGGGCCGGGGTCGACATGAGCGACTACGCCGGCAAGGAGCGGCAGATCCAGGCCTGGGCCGCCGGCCGCATCAGCTACGAGAGGATGGGCGGGCTGGAGAAGGACCGCGAGATCTGGGAGGAAGCGCGCCGCCTGCTGGGGGAGACGCGTGAGGAGGAGGCCGCGACCGACCGCACCGTCCGTCTCGCCTTCCAGGACCTGCCGCGCGGCGTCTCGAAGGCCTGGCTGCTCAGCGAAGGCGCCGGCGACCCGGCCGCCGACGAGGACTTCCGGGTCCGCTTCGACCGCATGGCGAGCACCCTGCCCAAGCGCGCCGGCCGCCGCACCCTGGAGCAGTTCCGCGCCGAGCCGCTCGACCCCACCCAGCTGGAGATCCTCGAGGACATCTTCACCGACGCCGACCAGGAGAGCGTGAAGACCGGGCTCGAGCGGGAGCGCCGCCGCCTGGGGTCCTCGTTGACCAAGCGGGCCGGCGACGCCTACCGCGACAATTTCTTCGAGCTGCGCAGCCTGATGCCGGTGCGCCTGTCCAAGCACGAGGCCGCCCAGCTCTACGAGGTTCCCCGCGGCGAGCTGATGCGCCGCGAGGGCGACGAGCTGGTGGTCGAGCTCCCGCCCTGGTCGGCGGCCCTGATCGAGGTCTACTGGGGGGATCCCGCCCGTGAGCAGGACTGAGGCGAGCTCCGCCTCGCGCGACTTCGGGCCGCTGGGCGGCCTGGCGCTGCTCGTGCTCAGCCTGGCCATCGGCCTGGGCCTCGGCGCCCTGGCCTTCTGGGATGGGCGCCACGGCGCGCTCCTGAACCCGCGGCTGCTCGGCCCCAACCCGGCCTTCGTCAACGACCTGCCCTTCCTCGGCAGCCTGTCGGTGATCGCCCTGGCCGCGATCGGCGCCTGGTTCCTGTCCTGGGTGCGCGCGGTCGGCTGGGACCGACCGGTGTTCGGCTTGCTGGTCTTCTCGCTGTTCGCCGACGTGGTGCCGGCGCTGTATCAGATCTCGCTGGTGCTGGTCTTCCTGGTCCTGACCGAGCGGGCCCTGCGGATGGGGGACCTGCCGCTGGTGCTGACGCCGATCGTGGTCCCGATCGGCCTGATCCTGGTCAGCCACGCCACCACCTTCGTGGTCAGCATCTCGCCGGCCGCGGACTCGGTCGACTTCCTGTTCCGCACCAGCTTCCTGCTGATGGTGCTGGTGCTGCCGGCGATCCTGCGCACCCCGCGGCACCTGGAGCTGCTGTTCCGCTTCATGCTGATCTCGGCCTGCATCTCGACCGCGGTCTCGTTGATGCAGTTCGGCCTCTCCCTGGTGTCGGGCTCGGTGGTCTCCTTCGCGGACGAGGCCTTCGACCGCTTGAACGTCGGCGGCATCGTGCTGCCGCGCTGCACCGGCCTGATGCTGCACCCCAACCACGCCTCGAATACCCTCGGCGCGGTGGCGGTGGTGGCGCTCTACCTGGGTCTGGGACCCTCCCTCCGGATCGGCCGCCGCCGGCGCTGGCTGTACCTGGGGGCCTTCCTCTTCCTCTGCCTCGGCGTCTTCCTCAGCCTCTCGCGCTCGGGCTGGCTGGCGCTCGGCACCGCGACCCTGCTGGTGCCGCTGATCCGCTGGCCCCGCTTCGCGCTGCCCTACGGCGCCTCGGTCCTGGCGCTCGGCGCGGTCGGGTGGATCAGCGGCCTGCTGCCGGCGCTGATCGAGTTCGTGCGCGACATGAACGCCTCCTCGGCGGACTTCCGCTGGCACATCGACCGCATCGCCATCCAGGCCTTCCTCGAGCACCCGCTGCTCGGGGTCGGGGTCGAGGGCATGCTGCGCTACTTCAACCCCTATCACCTGCAGGTCCACAACACCTACCTCCAGGCCCTGGCCGAGATGGGGTTGTTCGGCGTCGGCGCCTTCCTGCTGCTCCTGTTCTGGATGCTGTTCCGGGTCGGACGCGCCTTCCGCGTGGCGCAGGACCCGGTCCGCCGCGAGTGGTTGATCGCCCTGCTGCTGGCCTCCGCCGTGCTCCTGGTCCAGAACATGGTCGTGATGTTCCTGTGGATCAAGTTCCTCTGGTTCTGGATCGCGCTGATCGAAGCCGCGGTGGTCGTATGCTTGAAGCCGGCCCGCGACGAGGACCCTGACCAGCTCGCCTTCCTCCCCGCCGCCCGCGATGGGATCTGACACCTTCTCCGCGCTCCTCGGAGCCTTCTACCAGCGCCGCATGACGGTCCTCCTGGTGCTGGTGGCTTCGCTGGCCTCCGCCTGGTGGTACGTCTCCACCGTGCCGCCGCTCTACCAGGCCCGCACCACCCTGTTCGTGCGCGGGGACATGCCGCGGCTGTCGTTGGAGTCGGCCGGCCCCAGCATGCCCGACGGCGCGGTGCTGCCCGATTCCAGCGAATCCACCCGGGTCGGCCTGCTCGGCATCGCCGCCAGCAACGCCGTCTTCGAGCGGGTCCTGGAGCGGATGCCGGACTGGAACATGGCCCAGGTCCGGCGCCGGGTGATCCTCGACATCGACCCCTCGCAGCAGCTGCTGGTGCTGGCCATGGACGAGGAGCCGGCGCGGGCGGTGCAGCTGGCCAACGAATTCGTGGCCGCGCTCGCCTCGCTGATGAGCGAGATGGCCGAGCGCCATCCGGAGGTCACCCTGGCGGCGCTGAAGGCCGAGGAGCCGCAGGCCCAGCGTGAGTACCTGCTGGCCCAGGACGCCCTGCTCACCTACCTGACCTCGGTCGGCAGCCCCGACCCCGCGCAGGACCTCAAGCTGCTGATCGCCGAGCGGCAGGAGCTGCGCGACGCCCTCGCCGACCTCGACCTGCTCGAGCAGCGCACCGCCGCCCAGGTGCCGGTGGTCGAGCGCCAGCTGGCCGAGCGGCCGGAATTCGTGCTGGCGCGGCAGACCGTGGTCGAGAGCGCGACCTACCGCAGCGCCTTGAACGAGGTCGCCTCGGTGCGCACCGAGCTGGCGGTGGCGGCGGCCCGCTACCTCGAGGCCCACCCGGCCGTGGTCCAGCTCCAGAGCCGTCTGGAGGCCGCCGAGGCGCGCGTGCTGGAAGAGGCCGAGCGCGGCATGGAGCAGCTCCAGGCCCAGTACGAGCCCGACCCGCAGGCCCGCAGCCTGGTCTCGCGCCTGGTCGAGATGCAGCTCGCCGCCGCCGGCGCAGCGCCGGCCCGCGCCGACCTGCTGGGGCGTCTGCAACAGGTCGACGCCGCCCTGGCCGCGATGCCCCTGAACCAGGCCGAGCTGGCCCGCCTCGACCACGAGATCGAGGTCGCCAAGGCTCACCTGCTGCGGGTGTCGGAGCGCGTCGCCGAGCTGGAGCTCCAGCTCGAGCGCGGGATCGAGCCGGTCTTCTTCGACCCCGACAACCTCGCCTCCGAGGACCGCCTGATCGAGCTGCCCAGCACCTTCGGGGTGATGATCTTCGCCGCCTTGGCGGGGCTGTTCGGTGGCCTGCTGCTGGCGGTGGTGACCGAGCTGGTGGCCCAGGCCCGGCGCAAGGTGCCCTTCTAGGTCGGTTCCTGGTCGGCGGGGCGGGAGCGCAGCAGGCGCCGGAAGTGTTCGGCCCAGCGCTGGGTGCGGTAGGGCTCGTGCGGTCCGTAGGCGCGCAGGCACTCCGACTCGAGCGCGGAGCCGGGCGGGGCCTCGGCCGCCAGTCGGCCCAGGTCGCGGTCGATGCGGTGGCGGCAGGGGGTCAGGCCGTCGGCGTCGAGCAGCACCGGGCCGTCCGGGCCGAGGGCGAAGTTGGCCGGCTTGGCGTCCCGCAGACCGTGGCCGGCGGTGTGCAGGCGGCGCAGCCATCCGGCCAGCTCGACCAGGTCGGCCGCCGCGGCGGGGCGGTGGGGGACCTCCGCGGTCCACAGGCGCTCCCCGATCCAGGCCAGCGGCCGCGCGGCGGCCAGGCCGCTCAGCTCGAGCAGGTGCAGCTTGCGCAAGGCCCGCGCGGCCGGCTGGAGCCCCGGGCGCCAACGGCGCAGGGCGGCGAGCGGTCCGCTGC
>CAZXTO010000167.1:0-7702 GCA_964643675.1 uncultured Planctomycetales bacterium | reverse complement strand
CTGATCCGTCAGGTCTCCGGCTCCGGCGGCGGCGCGGGCGGCCACATGATCCTGCAGTCCGCCACCGGCCTCGACCTGTCGACCATCGACGTCGGCGCTGACCCGGTCAACTCGCCGCCCTCGAGCCTGCCCGAGATCGGCCAGGCCATCGGCGGCCGGCGCGGCTGGGCCTACTCCGAGGAGATCACCGTCTCTGGCGGAGACCCGGACGGCAACTCCGACTTCATGGCCGGTCGCGGCGGCGCGGGCGCCAACGGCCTGATCCAGATCCACGTTCCGGAGCCGGCCGATGACATCGCCTGGCACCCGAACGCCACCAGCGCGATCTCGGACTACCTGGCCCACAGCGTCTCGGGCGGTCCGGTCGACACCGACCGTCTGGAGGAGATGCTCGACCTCTACTTCGAGCCCACTCCCTACGCCCTGATCCCGGCCTTCGCGCCCAAGTCGCAGTTCCAGACCACCTGGATCGACACCGGCCTGGCGGGTCTGCGCGATCCGATCCCGGCCAACACCTACCCGAACTACGCCAGCAGCCTGCTCGGTTTCTCGGGGGTGTCGACCAGCACCGGCGCGGTGACGGCGGCCAACTCGGCCATCACGCCGCTGGCCGAGATCGCCACCGGCAGCACCATCGGCGCCAACGCCCCGAGCTTCAGCGCCTACCAGGTGGTGATCCCGAACGCGGCCGCGACCTTCCTGGTCACCGCCACCGAGGAGCTGATCCTGCGCAACCCGGCGCTGCTGATCGGCTACGACCTGCTCCCGGATAGCACCGGCAGCTCCAGCTTCGAGATCACCGGCGCGAGCTACAACCGCACCACCGACCGCCTGACCCTGTCCACCCTGGTCGCGGACGGCAGCATGTTGCTGGCGATCAACCCCTCCAACCCGGTCTGGTCGCTGCAGCCGAAGTTCTTCCGGGTGGTGACCTCCGGTCAGAAGAGCCGCCTGCCCGACGCCGCCGCCATCGTGTTCGAGTTCCAGGGCGCCGACGAGGAGTCGGCCGGCTCCAACACTCCGGGCACGCCGACGGCTTGGACCTTCGACCTCGCCGACCTCGAGGGCAAGCGCTTCATCCGCTACCGGGTGACCTTCGACATCGACGCCGGCGGCGCCGGGGTCTCGGTCAACAGCGAGCGGCCGGCGATGCAGCTGGTCAAGATCCCGCTGGTCTGGTAAGTCCACCGAGGATGAGGAAATCGAGAGCGGCGCGGAGGCAGCCTCCGCGCCGCTCTTGTCTTGGTTCGCCCGCTCGCTGGCCGAGCCAGGCCGCGCTCCGGCCGGGTCGCCCGTCCGGGCGGCAGCGGTCGCTCCCGCTCGCGAGCCTGCTGCTGCTGGTCCTCGGGGCCTGCGGGGAGCCCGCTGCGACCGACGCCCTCGAGCTGCTCGACTGGCCGGGCCGTGACGGCGAGCGCGTGGTGCTCAACGCCGAGCTGCGGGTCGAGTTCGACCGCCCGCTCGCCAGCGGCCTGCGGGCCGGTTCCTGCGCCCTGTTCGAGTGGGAGAGCGGGCGGGCGGTGGAGGCCGAGTTCGAGGTCGTCGGCCGCTTCCTCCTGTTCCGCCCGGCGCTGCCGACCCAGCCGGACCTCTCCGATGGCGGGCTGGCGCCCGACCGGTCCTACGGCATCGATCTGCACGGCGTGCCGCGCCTGGCGGCGATCACCGGCCAGGACGGCTCCAGCCTCCGCGGGAGCAGACGGCTGCGCTTCCACACCCTCGGCGCCGAGCACCTGGGGGCCTTGGTCGCGCTCCAGGCCGGGGACCCCTGGCTGCGCGTGCTGGCCGGCGGCGACAACCTCAATCAGCTCGAGGTGCGCCGGGACGGCACCGTGCGCTTCCGTCTGTCCGGCCCGGTCGACCCGCGCACCCTTTCCCCGGCGACGGTGGAGCGGGCCGACGGCGAGCGCACCAGCGTGAGCCTGGAGCTGGTCCGCAACGAGGCCGATCAGGCCGAGATCCAGGTCCAGGTCGGGCGCTGGCCGGGGTGGCGCCAGCTGGTGCTCCCGGCCGGTCTGGAGGGCATGGGGGGGCGGGCCCTGCACGAATCCGATCGGCGCCTGGGCGTGCGCGGCGGCAGCTGAGCGGCCTGCCGGTCGCGGCTGGCAAGCGGCGCTTGGAATCCCGGCGCCGAATCCGCACAATCCAGGAATGGACTGGTGGAATGGCCTGCGTGAGACCGGGTGGCCCTACTTCGGCGTCTTGGCGCTGTTCGGGGCGATCGCAGGCTCCTTCGCTTCGGCCGCCATCTACCGCGTGCCGAGGGAGGGGCTGTCGATCCTGCGCCCGGCGCGCTCCTTCTGCACCGCCTGCAACACCCAGCTGGCCTGGTACGACAACCTGCCGCTGATCAGCTACCTGCTGCTGCGCGGCAGGTGCCGGTCCTGCGGGGTCCGCTACGGCCCGGTCTACCTGCTCAACGAGATCGGCCTGGCCGGCCTGTTCGCCTACGCCGGGACCACCTGGGCGGCGGACAGCGGGCTGCTGGCCATGATCCTGCTGCTGGTCGTCCTGACCTCGCTCTGGATCGCGGCGGTGATCGACTGGAACCACCTGATCCTGCCGGACGGCATCACTCTGGGCGGGCTCCCCTTCGGATTCCTGGCGGTGGCCCTGGTGCCGGAATTCCAGGTCTGGGAGCCTGGCGCCGTGCCCTGGGCCTGCCAGCTGCTCGGATTCGGCCCCGAGGACTCCGTCCGGGTCCTCGCCCTGGTCTCGGCGGCGGTCTCCGCGGCCGCCTCCTTCCTTTTGCTATTTGGAATCGGACAGCTATTTTCCTATCTTCTGGGTCAAGAAGCCCTCGGATTCGGTGACGTCAAGTACATGGCATCCGTGGGCGCCCTGGTCGGCCTGGAAGGGTCGGCCTGGACAATGATGATTGGAGTGGTCGTCGGTTCCGTGCTCGGGATCGCGAACATCTTCCGCATGGTTCTCGTGGTCCATCAGCGCCGCCGTGTCCGTCGAAGGGGCAAGACCTTCGGCAGCTCGCTCCACCTGGGGTGGCTGCTCGGCCGGCAGATTCCGTTCGGGCCTCCGCTGGTGCTCGGCACCGCATTCGTCCTGCTCGCGCCCAGCGCGACGCAACACTTCTTCCTCCACACCTGGCCGGACTGGATCCAATCCTGGCTCCAGTGACCGGCCCCGCGAACGACCGATGAAGCGCAACCTCCTCGCATTCCTCCTTCCGCTCTTCCTGCTGCCGGCCTGCCAGACCGCCGAGATGGAAGAGACCATCGCCGACCAGGACCGCCAGCTGGAGATCGCCCAGCAAGACCGCCGCCGCCTCCAGGCCGAGCGCGACCGGGACCGGGCCGAGCGCGACCGGGTCCGGGCCCAGACCGCCGAGCAGCTCGCCCAGGCCGAGTACGCCCGCGCTGAGATGCAGCAGCGCGTCACCGCCATGGAAGCCGCCCAGGCCGCCTCGGACGCCGAGGTCGAAGGCCTGCAGGGCCGCCTCCGGGGCACCGGCGTGAACGTCTCCCGCCGCGGCGACGTGATCGTGCTCGAGCTGCCTTCGGCGATCACCTTCCCGTCCGGCTCCGCCACCCTGAACGACAAGGGCCGCAAGAGCCTGAAGCAGGTCGGCGGCATCCTCCAGAACGACTACGCCGGCCGCACCTTCTGGGTCGAGGGCCACACCGACAACGACCCGATCAAGAAGTCCAAGTGGGAGACCAACCTGCGGCTCTCGGTGGAGCGGGCGATGGCGGTCAGCGCCTACCTGAGCAAGGACCTCGGCATCGACGCCGCCTCCTTGCGGGTGGCTGGATACGGCGAGTGGGCGCCGAAGGGCTCCAACGACAACGCCAAGACCAAGGCCGCCAACCGGCGGGTGGAGATCCTGGTCCTCGACTAGCCCTCCGCGCCCGCCGGAGGGCGGAAACTCGCGCTGGAAGCCCACGAGGCGGGGCCGCAGGGGTATCCTGCGCGGCCCCGCCGCGACCATTGGCCACCATTCCCACTGCCTGAGATGTCCGCCGCTGATCTTCGTAACATCACCTTCCTCGGTCATTCCGACGCCGGAAAGACCACCCTCGTCGAGGCCCTCGCCCACCACTTCGGCGCGACCAAGCGCCAAGGCTCGGTCAACGACGGCACCGCCCTGTGCGACTTCACCGCCGAGGAGAAGGAGAAGAAGCACAGCCTGAGCGGCGCGGTGGTGAACATCGCCAAGAAGGGGCTGAACCTGATCGATACGCCGGGCTATCCGGACTTCGTCGCCGACGCGATCACCTCGATGGGGGCGGCCGGCTGCGCCGTGGTCTGCGTCTCCGCGCGCAACGATGGCATGCCCTTCCACGCCGCCCGCCTGTGGGAGTCGGCTGGTCAGCACCGCCTGGCTCGGGCGGTGGTCGTGACCAAGGCCGACCACGAGAACCTCGACCTCGACGAGGTGATCGACAACATCAGGACCCGCTTCGGTCAGTTCGTGGTGCCCTTCACCATGCCCGACCAGCTCGGCCCGGGCTTCTCCTCCGTGAGCCAGGTCGCCGCCGACGCCGACAACCCGCTGCGCGCCCAGTTGGTCGACTCGATCGTCGAAGCCGACGACGACCTGATGGAGAAGTACCTCGAGGAGGGCGACGTCTCCGACGAGGAGCTGGCCAAGGCCCTGCCGAACGCGATGGCCAAGGGCACCCTCGCGCCGCTGTTCTTCCTCGACCCGGTGCGCGGCGTCGGCGTGGAGGAGCTGGCCGAGTTCCTGATCACCGAGTTCCCGACCGCCGCCCGTCAGTTCGAGGTGGTCAAGGACGACGTGGTCGAAGGCGGCGGCCCCGATGAGCGCCTCGTCGCCCGGGTCTGGAAGGTGCTGTCCGACAAGCACCTCGGCCAGATCACCTACCTGCGCGTGCTGCAGGGCACCCTGAAGGCCGACATGACCGTGCCGAGCATGCACGGCGGCAAGACGGTCAAGCTGTCCGGCCTCTCCCGCATCTTCGGCAAGGAGCTGGAGCCGATCGACTCCGCCGGCCCCGGCGAGATCGTCGCCGTGACCCGGGTCGAGGAGCTCGAGGTGTCCGACTCGATCGTGTCGGAGGGCGACGCCCACCCGCACGACTTCGGCCTGCCGAAGCCCTACACCTCGGTCTCGGTGCGGCCCAAGAGCCGCAACGACGAGCAGAAGATCGGCGGCGAGCTGGCCAAGATCGCCAAGGAGGACCCGACCTTCGCCACCCACCGCGACCCCGACACCCACGAGATGATCGTGTCGGGCCTGAGCGACCTGCACCTCAACACCTGCCTGCACCGGCTCGAGGGCCGCGGCGTGGGGGTGGAGACCGCGATCCCGCGCATCGCCTACCAGGAGACCGTCACCGCCAAGGCCGAGGGCCACCACCGGCACAAGAAGCAGACCGGCGGTTCGGGGCAGTTCGGCGAGTGCTACCTGCGCCTGGCGCCGAACACCCGCGGGGAGGGCTTCGAATTCGTCGACGCCATCGTCGGCGGCTCGATCCCGCGCCAGTTCATCCCGGCGGTCGAGAAGGGGATCAACGAGCAGATGGCGAAGGGCATCATCGCCAACTCGAAGGTGGTCGACATCATCGTCGAGCTGTACGACGGCAAGCACCACGACGTCGACTCGGACGAGGTCAGCTTCAAGATGGCCGGCGCGCGGGCGCTGCGCGAGGCCTTCGAGAAGGCCCGTCCGATCCTGCTCGAGCCGGTCATGAACGTGGAGATCACCGTGCCCAGCCGTTACTTCGGCGACGTCAGCGGCGACCTCAACACCCGCCGCGGCCAGATCCTCGGCATGGACTCGATCGGCGACGCCCAGATCATCAAGGCCCAGGTGCCGCTGGCGGAGATGCAGACCTACAGCACCCCGCTGCGTTCGATGACCCACGGCGAGGGCGGCTTCGCCATGGAGTTCGACCACTACGACCAGGTCCCGTCCCATCTGCAGGAGAAGATCGTTGCCCAGATGGCGAACGAGGAGGAGTGAGCGCGGCTACACGCTCACCGAGCTCCTCGTCCTGATCGCCCTGATCACGGTGCTGTCCCTGTGGGGGCTGCCCCGGGCCCTCGAGCCGCGCCTGCGCCTGAACGAGACCAGCGCGGTGGAGCTGCTGCGGGTGCTGCAATCCGGGCGGCTCGCCTGGGAGCAGCAGACCGGCGTACCGGTCACCCTGGTCCAGCTCACCGGCTACCTGCTGCCCGACGAGGAGGCGGAGCTCCCGCGCAGCCTGATGCCGCACGGGTTCTTCCTGCGCGACGACGGCGCGGTGCTGCGCGGCGGCTACCGCTTCCGCGAGAGCTACGACCGCAGCGCCGGACCGCTCGGCTGCTGGGCCTGGCCCAAGCTGCGCGAGTACTCCGGGCGTGAGGTCTACTGGCTCGACTACGCCACCGGCGAGGTGTTCCGGGTCGACGGCCTCGAAGCCCTGCCGCCGCCCACCGCCCCGGCGGAAGGCAGCCTGCTTCCCCTGCGGGACTAGCGCTCGGGGCCGCCCTTCTCGTCCCCTGGCTCGCCGGCACCGAACAGCGCCTCCGCGTTGCGCCAGGTCCGCTCGGCCATGAGCTCGGCCGAGCAGGCGTGGACCGTCGCCAGGGTCTCGAGGGTGTAGCGCACGAAGGCCGGCTCGTTGCGCTTGCCCCGCTTGGGCTGCGGCGCCAGGAAGGGAGCGTCGGTCTCGACCAGGAGCCGGTCGGTCGGGACCCCGGCGGCGGCCTCGCGCAGGGCCTCGCTCTTCTTGTAGGTCAGGTTGCCGGCGAAGGAGAGGTGCAGCCCGAGCTCGAGGTAGGCCTCGACCCGCTCGGCGGCGTCGGAGTAGCAGTGCATCACCCCGCGCACCGGGCGGTCGAGTTCGCGCAAGGCGGCCAGGGTCTCGGCGCCGGCCTCGCGGCAGTGGATGATCACCGGCAGCCCGGCTTCGGCCGCGGCATCGAGGTGGTGACGGAAGCCGAGCCGCTGGGTCTCGAGCGGAACCCGATCCCAGTAGAGGTCGAGTCCGGTCTCGCCGACCGCCGACCAGCCATCCTGCTCCAGCTGCCCGCGCCAGCGGCGCAGCTCCGCTTCGGCGGCGGCCGGCTCCGGCGGCAGGTCGTTGGGGTGGATGCCGCTGCTGGCCAGCACCGCCCCTTGTTCGCGCGCGATCTCGAGGCCGCGCAGCGAGGTGGCGCGGTCGATGCCGACGCAGAGCATGCGCTCCACTCCGGCCTCCCGGGCGCGGGCCAGGGTCTGCTCGACCGGGTGCTCGCCCTCCTCCCAGTGGAGGTGGCAGTGGCTGTCGAAGAGCCTCATTCCGAATCGATCGGAGGCAGGCCGATGCGCGCCCGCAGGTCGTTGAGGTAGTCCGCGAACACCGGCTCGATGGCCGCGTCCAGCTGGTCGACGGCGCTGATCGCGCGCAGGGCCTCGTTGTTGCCGATGGCGTAGAGCGCCTCCCCGGCGGCCTTGCGCAGATGGACGTTGCCGCGCTCGCTGAGCAGGATCTGGCCGAGCACGCCCACCGCTGCCTCCGCGCGCCGTTCGCCGAGGGCGTCGACCGCGGCGCGCCGGGCCCGCTCCGAGACCTGCGAGCGGGTGTCGAGGGCGCCGACCAGCAGCTCCTCGGCGTAGGGGCCGGGGCAGGCCTGGAGCACGTCGATCACGATGCGCTCGTGCAGGTCCTGGCGCGGGGGCTCGCGCAGCGCCTTGTTGCAGGCGTTGAAGCCGTCCATCTCGTCGCCGCTCCACAGGGCCTGGAGAGCGGCCACCCGC
>CAZXTO010000166.1:0-7705 GCA_964643675.1 uncultured Planctomycetales bacterium | reverse complement strand
CCTCCTCGGGCAGCTCGAACAGCTCGGGCAGTTCGACCGGCTCGATGCTCTCCTCCTGCTCGAGGCCGCCCGCGCCTTTTTGTTGATCGTGGCGCTTCTTCAGCCACGAGGCCGCGCTGCTGCCGATCACGAAGATCAGCAGCAGGACCTGGAACAGGGCGTCGAGGCCTTCCATGGCGTCGCTCCGATCAGCCCTTCTTGCCGCCGCCCTCGTCGTCGTGGCCGCCCGGCTGCGGCGCGTCGCCGGCGATGCTGCCGCGCATCTTGGTGTCGGACTCGATGTTGCGCAGGCGGTAGAGGTCCATCACGCCCAGGTTGCCGCTGCGCAGGGCCTCGGCCATCGCCAACGGCACCTCGGCCTCGGCCAGCACCACCTTGGCGCGGTTGGCGGTCACCTCGGCGCGCTGCTCCTGCTCGGCCGCGACCGCCATCGCGCGGCGCTTCTCGGCCATCGCCTGGGCGACGCGCTTGTCGGCCTCGGCCTGGTCGGCCTGCAGCCGCGCGCCGATGTTGGTGCCGATGTCGACGTCGGCGATGTCGATCGAGACGATCTCGAAGGCGGTGCCGGCGTCGAGCCCCTTCTGCAGCACGGTCTTCGAGATCATGTCCGGGTTCTCGAGCACGTCCTTGTGGGTGCCGGCCGAGCCGATCGTGGTCACGATGCCCTCGCCGACGCGGGCGATGATGGTCTCCTCGGTGGCGCCGCCGACCAGCCGCGCGATGTTGGTCCGCACCGTGATCCGCGCCTTCGCCAGCACCTGGATGCCGTCCTTGGCCACCGCCGCGATCTCGGTCTTGCCGCTGGCCGGGTTGGGGCAGTCGATCACCTTCGGGTTGACGCAGGTCTTGACCGCGTCGAGCACGTCGCGGCCGGCCAGGTCGATGCCGGTGGCGGTCTTGAAGTCCAGCGGCAGGCCGGCGCGGTCGGAGCTGATCAGCGCCTGCACCACGTTGATGACGTTGCCGCCCGCCAGGTAGTGCGCCTCCAGGTTGCGCTGGTCGACGTCGGTCAGGCCGGCCTGCACCGCCATGATCCGCGAGCGCACCAGGATCACCGGGCTGACCTTGCGGAAGTTCATCGCGATCATGTCCAGCAGCCCGATGCCGGCCTTGGTGAGCAGCGACTGGATGTAGAGGTTGAGGTACTTGAGCAGCACCACGACCAGCACCAGGACGATGACGCCACCGATGCCGATGACGATCCAGGTGCCGAGGCCGGCGGCGTCTTCCACCTGGGGAGGAGCGAGGAGCAGATTGGCGAAAGGAATCATGCGGGTACAGGCGGGCAGCTACGGGATCAGGATTCGTCGTCCGAGGTCTGGGCCGGAGCCGACTCGACGACCAGGCGGTTGGCTTCGAAGCGCAGGGCGAGCACGTCTTGCCCGGAGGGGATGTGCTCGCCGCGGGTGATCACGTCGACCCGCTGGCCGCCGAAGCTGGCGATGCCGGCCGGGCGCAGCGCGCTGCTGGCGACGCCGCGGCAGCCGACGAAGCGCTCGGCGCCGTGCTCGACGGCGGCCCGCTCCTCCTTCTCCCAGGTGGCGCCGCCCATGACCATGCGGCGGCCCATCGGGGTGCGGGGGAACAGGCGGAAGGCGGACACCACGACCAGCGGCAGCCCGATCAGGACCGCGCCGAGCAGGGTCCAGCCGAGCATCATGCCCTCGGCGAAGCCCATCACGATCGAGCCGATCAGGGCGCTGCCGGCCAGCAGCGAGAGCACGCCGGCCGACGGGAAGAAGACCTCGGCCGCCACCAGGGCGAAGCCGAGGAACAAGAGGAAGAGGGGCAGGATCATTCCGGGGCCTCCTCGTCGGGGGCGACGAGCAGGGAGATGCCTTGGCGGCCGAGCACCGTCACGGCCTGCCCGGCGGCCAGGAAGTCGCCCTGGCTGAGGGCGTCGTAGGGCTCGCCGTCGACCTCGATCCGGCCGGCGGGGCGCAGCGGGGTCAGGCAGCGGCCGCGCGCGCCGGCCTCGATCCGGGGGGCGGTGCGGCCGCCGCTCTCCCCGGCGACGGAGCCGGCGAAGTCCTCGCTCGGGGTGCTGGTCAGGAAGGCGCCGACGCGGGTGCGGGTCAGCCGCCGCACCAGGAACATGCCGATCACCGGCGCGCTCAGGACCAGGACCAGGATCCGCAGCAGGTTGTCGCGGAACACCTCGGTCTCGATCGTGCCCTGCGGCAGGCCGAAGTCCTGCATCACCAGAACCAGGCCCCCGAGCAGCAACAGGCCGCCGGTGATGCCGGCGATCAGGGTGCCGGGCAGGACGAAGACCTCGACCGCGATCAGGCCGGCACCGGCCACCACCAACAGGATCTCGGTCCACTCGGCCAGGCCGATCAGGTAGCCGTGGAACAGGAACACCAGGATGCACAGGATCGCCAGGCCCTCGGGCACCCCGAGGCCGGGCATCTGCAGCGAGACCACGACGAAGAAGGCCGAGGCCAGCAGCAGCAGCCAGGACCAGCTGCCGATGCCGCGCACCAGCTTCTCGGACCAGGTGGCCTCGATCAGGATCGCCGGCGCGGTGTCCCAGCCGAGGCGCTCCAGCAGGATGGCGCGGTTCTCGGCCACGCCGTCGCAGTAGCCGAACTCGAGGGCCTGGTTGGTGTCCAGGGTCAGCAGCTCGCCGGCCGGACAGATCACCTCGAGGAAGCTGGGCTGCTCGCCGCGCTGCAGCAGGTCGTCGTACTCGGTGCGGTTGACGATCTGGATCTCGCCGCGCACCGAGACGCGCTGCAGCTCGATCCCGGGATCGACGAAGGCCTCGGCGAGGCCGGGGTCGCGGCCGTGCACCTCGGCCCAGGCGCGGAATTCGGCGCGCACGTAGGAGAGGCTCTTCTCCTTCAGGTCCTCCGGCAGCTCGATCGGCAGGCCGCCGGGGCCGGGGGCGATCGGCATCGCGTCGCCGAGGGTGGCGCCGGGCACCATCCAGATCTCGTCGAAGGAGATCGCCAGGTAGGAGCCGGCCGAGATCGCGCGGGTGTCGACCAGGCAGACCGTGTCGCAGCTCTTGCCGATGCGGTCGATGCGCTTGCCGAGCCGCTTCATCAGCTCGACCTCGCCGCCCGGGGTGTCGAGCTCGATCAACAGGCCCTGGGCGCCGCTGGCGAGGACCTGCTCCTCGGCGCGGCGCAGGATCGAGGCCCAGGTCTCGTCGAGCGGGCCTTCGAGGCGGAGCTGGACCACCGGCGGCGGTGCGGCGGGCGCGGGATCGGCTTCGACCGGATCCTGCGCACACGCGAGCCAGGCCAGCGACAGGAGCGTGAGCACGAACAGAGTATAGGACCGGGCGAGGGCGGATTCTGCCGCGGGTCGCGCGCGAGGGAAGGTTGGCGGGAGCGCATGGGAATCGAACCCACCGGGCCCATTCGAAATGACCCCCAACGGCTTTGAAGGCCGCGCGGGGCGCCAGCCCCGATCCGCTCCCGGACCCTGGATACTCTAACGCGGCGGCGGCCGGCTCAGGCCAGCGAAACCCGCGCCGCGCCGGCCTTCACCTCGCCGACCAGGGCGGGCGCCGGTTGGTCCTGGAAGCAGTCCAGGAAGCTGCGCTCGGCGGCGGGCGGCACGCAGGCGAGCAGGCCGCCGGAGGTCTCGGCGTCGAAGCAGAGGTCGGCCAGCCATGCCGGGGCGCCGTCCTCGATCCGCACGATCTCGCCCAGCGAGGCGCGGCCGCGCTTGGCGGCACCGGAGAGCACGCCGTCGGCCGCCAGCTCGCCGGCGCCGGGGTAGAGCGGCAGCGCCACCGCGCGGAAGGCGAGGTGGACCTTGGAGCCGCGCGCCAGGTTGGCGGCGTGGCCGAACAGGCCGAAGCCGGTGACGTCGGTGGCGGCGCGGACTCCGGCGGTGCGCATGGCGGCCGCCCCGGCCCGGTTGAGGTGGGCCATGCCGCGCTGGGCGGCCTCGGCCTGCTCCGGGCTGACCCGGTCCCGCTTCACGCCGGTGGTGATCGAGCCGCTGCCGAGCGGCTTGCTGAGGTAGAGCAGGTCGCCTTCCTGGGCGCCCTGGTTGGTGATCAGCTGCTCCTCGGCGACCTCGCCGAAGACCGCGAAGCCGAACAGCGGCTCGGCGGCGCGCACGGTGTGGCCGCCCACCCACAGCGCGCCCGATTCCTGGATCTTGGCGGCAGCGGCGGCGAACAGCGGCTCGGTGACGCTGGCGTCCCAGTCCTCGGGGAAGCCGGCCAGGTTCAGCACCGCGGTGGCCTCGCCCCCCATCGCGTAGATGTCGGACAGCGAATTGGCGGCGGCGATGGCCCCGTAGGCCGCCGCGTCGTCCACCACCGGCGGGAAGAAATCGGCGGTGTAGAGCGCCACCCGGCCGTCCGGTCGGCGCAGCGCCCCCGCGTCGTCGAAGCCCTGGGGGCCGACGAGGAGGTCCGCAGAATCCGCGGCGGGCAGGACATGGCGCAGAACCTGCGCCAGCTCGCCCTGGGGGATCTTGGCGGCTCAGCCGCTGCAGGCGGCGTATTCCGTGAGTCGCTTGGCCGGTGCCATGGACCGGGATTCTAGGTTCCAGGGCGTCGAACTCCAGCCATTCCAAGGGGATTCCGCGGGTCCCGGGACTCAAGACTGGAGCCTCCGGTGCCGAAGAAGAGCTTGGATCTCCCGGATTCCCCGGGCGTTCCCCTCCCCGTACGCACCTTGACCGCGACTCCTCGACCCCAAGCCTCGCCCTGGCGGAGGCCTGCGCACCGGAACGGATCGGCCCTGGTCGGCCTGACCTCGCCGATGCCGAAGAACCGGCGCACCATCGTCCAGGAAGTCTCCTTGCGTCTGCAGGTCATCGGCCTGCCATTCGCCGGCTTCTTCCTGGCGATGAACTCGCTGTGGCCGGCCGCCATCATCCTCGGTGGCCTGGGCCTCAACCTGCTCACCATGATGGTCCTGCGCCGCAAGGAGAACGCCGGCGCCTGGGCCTGGGTCACGGTCGCCGACGTGCTGCTGGTCACCACCGTGGTGCTGGTCCCGTCCGGCGGGATCCTGTCGCCGGCCACGCCCTGGGTGGTGGCGGCGCCGCTGTTCGCCTGCTACCTGTTCGGGCTGCGGGGAGGCCTGATCACCGGCATCTCGGCCGGCGCGACCCTGGCCGGTCTGTGGGCCAAGCACGAATTCATCGGCCCCACCGAGAGCGTGGTGCCGCCCGCCATCAGCCCCACCTTCCACCTGCTGATGGCCCTCGGCGCGATCGCGATGGTGCTGTGGATCGCCGACTCCTGGCACAAGGCGGTCAAGCGCCAGATGAAGAGCCGGGCCGAATCCGAGCAGCACCTGCGCGACGCCCTCGAGCACCTCACCGACGCGGTGATGCTGCTCAAGAGCGACGCCGAGAGCCCGCTCGGTTATGAGCGAGGCTACGCCAACGGCGCGGCCGAGCGGCTGTTGGAACCGCTGCAGGAGGTGGGGCTCCACTTCGAGGACATGCTGCGGGAGAACGACCGCCGGGAGCTGCGCCAGCTGCTCCTGACCGGCACCGACCAGGAGCCGCCGCTGGTGCGCCGCGGCCTGGTCCACCCGGTCACCCAGCGCACCTTCGACCTGACCGTCTCGCACTGGGGCCAGGGCGCGGTGCTGTGCCTGCACGACGTCACCGAGCGGGCCTCGGTCGAGGAGAAGCTGCGCACGATCACCGCCGACGCCGAGGCCGCCAACAAGGCCAAGAGCGAGTTCCTGGCCAACATGAGCCACGAGATCCGGACGCCGATGAACGGCATCCTGGGCATGACCACGCTGCTGCTCGACACCGAGCTGGACGAGGAGCAACGCGACTGCCTGACCACGGTCAAGACCTGCGCCGAGTCGATGGGCGAGCTGCTCAACGACATCCTCGACCTGTCCAAGATCGAGGCCGGGCGGCTGGAGTTCGAGGAGGTCGAATTCGACCTCGACCAGATCCTGGAAGGGGTGCTCGACAACCTGGCGGTCAAGGCGACCGCCGAGGGCCTGGAGTGGAACGCCTTCCACGCCCACGACGTGCCGACCCAGCTGGTGGGCGACCCGACCCGCCTGCGCCAGGTGATGATGAACCTGGCCGGCAACGCGATCAAGTTCACCGAGACCGGCGAGGTCGTGCTCGAGGTGGGCCTGGTCGAGCGCGAAGAGCAGGCCGCGCGCCTGCGCTTCGAGGTGCGGGACACCGGCGTCGGCATCGCGCCCGAGAAGATCGAGCAGCTGTTCGAGAAGTTCACCCAGGCGGATGCCTCGACCACCCGCAACTACGGCGGCACCGGCCTCGGCCTGGCGATCTCCAAGCAGCTGATCGAGACCCTGGGCGGCCAGATCCAGGTCGAATCGGTGCTCGGCGAGGGCTCGCGCTTCTCCTTCGAGCTGCGCTTCCCGCTGGCGCCACAGCCGGCTGAGCAGCCGGCTCCGCCCGACGCCCTGGTCGGCCTGCGGGTGCTCGCGGTGGACGACATCGAGACCAACCGGCGCGTGCTGGCGGGCCAGCTGCGCCTGCTCGGTTGCCGCTACGAGTGCGCCGAGAGCGGCGAGCAGGCGCTCGCCATGCTGGCCGAGGGGAACCAAGGCGGCGACCCCTACCACTTCGTGATCAGCGACCGCCGCATGCCGGGCATGAACGGCCTGCAGCTGGCGGAGCGGATCCGCTTGGACGAGACCTTCGACGCGGTGCACCTGATGCTGCTCGGCTCGACGCCGCGCGAGGACCTGACGCTGGAGCGCACCGCCGGCTTCGAGGCCTGCCTGTGCAAGCCGATCAAGATCACCAGCCTCAAGCGCGAGATGCTGCGCATCCTCGGCGCCGACGCCCGCACCAGCATCGGCAGCCACACGCCGGCCGCCCAGCAGCCGGTCCGCGAGGCACCGGCGCCGGAGCAAGCGACGCCGGAGCAAACGGAACCGCAGCAAGCAACGCCGGAGCAAGCGGCGCCCGCGCCGGCTGCGGCCGAACCGCAGGAGCCGCAGGGGACCGCTTCCGCTGGCCCGGTCGCCGACGCGGCCGCCCCGCCCGCGAGCACCCCGACCTGGAAGGGCAAGGTGCTGCTGGCCGAGGACAACCTCGTCAACCGCAAGGTCGCGATCCGACTGCTCAACAAGATGGACGTCGAGGTCGACGCGGTCGAGAACGGCGCCGAGGCGCTCGAGGCGGTCCAATCCGGGGACTACGCGCTGGTGTTCATGGATTGCCAGATGCCGGTGATGGACGGCTACCTGGCGACCGGCAAGATCCGCGAGCTGGGCGGCTTCTACGCCGAGATGCCGATCGTCGCCATGACCGCGCACGCCATGATCGGCGACCGCGAGAAGTGCCTCGCCGCCGGCATGACCGAGTACCTGACCAAGCCGGTCCACGTCGAACGGCTGCGGGCGGTGCTGGAGCACTTCCTGCGCGACCACGCGGTCGCGGGCGCGGTCGGGAGCGCGTCGGAAGGCGCCGAAGAAGCGGCCTGAGCCCGGTCTCCTGCTAGCATGCCGCCATGCGCTGGTGGCTGGCGGTCCTGGTCCTGATCCTGCTGGTGGGCTTCGCCTGGCGCGCGGCCGAGGGGCTGCTGCGGGAGTTGATGCCAGCGGATCCGGCGCAGTTCGAGCCGCAGCCTCCCCCGCCCGCGGTGGTGTTCCCGGTGCGGGTCCGCGACGCCGCCGGCCGGCCGGTCTCGGTGCCGCTGGTACTCGGCCTGGAGGCCGCCCGCCCCCGCGGTCGCCTGCCCGTGTTGGCCGCCGGTCGCAGCGACGCCGCCGGCGAG
>CAZXTO010000165.1:0-7726 GCA_964643675.1 uncultured Planctomycetales bacterium | reverse complement strand
CCCTGGGCGGCGGCCGCGAGCTGGGCTTGTTCCAGGGCCAGCCGGTGGTGTTCGGGCAGACCTGGCTGGGCCGGCTGGAGAGCGTCGAGCCCGGCCGGGCGGTGCTGCGGCTCTGGACCGCGCCCGAGGCGCCCACCGGCGCCTGGATCGGCGGGGTCGGGGACGGCGTGCAGGCGGTCTGCCTCGGTCGGCGGCACGGCGGTGAGCCGCTGGTGCGGCAGCTGCAGCCATCGGCCGCGCCCGAGGCCGGGCTGCCGGTCTATTGGCGCCGACGCGAAGGGGACCCGCCCTGGTTCGAACGCGGCGAGTTCCGGCTCGGCACCCTGCGACGCCGCGGCGACGAGCAGCGCCGGGAGGCCTACTGGGCGGTCGAGACCGAACTGCCGGCGGCGGCCGAAGGGCGGGTCTTCGTCGGCCTGGGGGCGATCCCGGACCCGGCGCCGCCGGAGCCGCTGCTCGAGGGCGCCCCGGCCCGCCTGGTTTTGGCGGCGGACGCGGCCCTCGGGCCCGCCCTGCGGGCGGTGCTGGCAGACCGGGAGGTGGCGCCCGCGCCGACCGCCCTGCTGCGGCAGGGCCGGGTGGTGGGGCCGGTCGTGGCGCAACGGGGCCGATTGCTGTGGGCGGCGCCGCTGGGCGCGGAGCGTTGGCCGGGGCAGGCGGTCGCCCTGCTCGATCAGCCGGAGACCGGCCGCTCCTCGGAGGCCGAGGTGGTGCATCGAGGCGGCGCCGGCCTGTTCAGCCGCGGCGACGCGGTCTACCCGCGCGGCCTCTGGCTCGGCCGGGTCGGGGAGCCGGCCGTGCAGGCCGCCGCCGAGCTGGAGGTGGTGGGGCGATGAGGCGAGCGCCGCGCGCTCTGGTGGTGGTGCCGGCGGCGGTGGCCCTGGTCGTCGCGCTCCCTCTGTTGCGCGGCCTGCCCGGCGGCATGGCCCTGCCCGACCCCCTGCTGCTGCTGCTGTTCGTGGCGGTGCCGGAGCGACCGGGGCAGCTGCGCCGCGCGACCCGCTACGTGGCGCTGTTCGGGTTGCTCCGGGCCTCGGTCAGCGCGGTCTCGCCCTTCGTCTCCTGGGCTGGCTATGGCCTCGGTCTCGCCACCAGACACCTGGCCGGGCGCTTCCTGGCCTCGGATCGCTTCCCTGCCCGGCTGTTGCTGGGCGCGCTGGCCGCCTTGCCGCTGGTGCTGCTCGACCATCTGGCCGCGGTCCGCCTGCACGCGCCGTTGGCGGCCGAGCTGAGCCTCATGCGCGCCGGCCTGGTCGGCCTGCTCTGGGCCATCTTCCTGGCGCCGCCGACGCTCCGGACCCAGCAGGTGCCGGCGTGACCCGGTCCCGCCTGCTGCGCCGCCTGATGCAGCTCTATGGCCTGCTGCTGCTCCTGGTGGTGGGCCGCCTGGTGCAGCTCCAGGTGCTGGAGCACGAGACCTGGCAGGCCGAGGCGATCCGGGCCCGCTCCAGCGGCCGCACCCTGCCCTTCACCCGCGGCGCGGTGCTCGATCGAGCGGGGCGGGTGCTGGCCGAGGACCACCGCTCCTACGTGCTGCGCTTCGAGTACCGCAGCTTCCGGCGCGGCTTCCTGGCCGGGCAGCTGTTCGAGGCCAGCCAGCTGGCCGGCATCCCGGTGGACGGCCTGGCCGACGCCTGGGCGCGCGCGGACGACCTGGGCCAGCGCCTGCTGGCGCTCCCGGCGGAGGGGCTGCGGCTGCTCTCCGGCAGCCAGCGCGGCGACCTGCTGTTCTACCTGGCGCGGATCGGCGGCCTGCCGCGGTCGCGCTTCCTCGAACTCGAGGGCTGGGCCCAGGACGGCTCCGGCGCCTTCCCCGGCTGGCCCGAGGGGGTCGACGGCTTCCCCCAGGAGCTGCTGCGCTCGCGGCAGGCCTGGGAGCGCCTCGAGCGGCTGTTCCCGGAGCGGGAGCAGGAGCTGATGGCGCGCCTCGAGGAGGAGCGCCGCGGGCTCGAGCTGCGCATCCGTCTGCTCGCCCTGCGCGAGGCCGCCGGCCGGTCCCAGGGCCAGACCCGGCGCCAGGCCTACCTGGTGCTGGCGCGGGGTGACGACGACAGCCTCGAGATGGCCGAGCGCCTGGCGCGGCGCTGGGGCCTGACCCCGGACCCGGAGATGCTCGAGCTCCTGCAGCGCTACCTGACCCGGACCCGGCCGCCCTCGGACGAGCGCGAGGAGTGGTTCGCGCTGGCCGGCGAGCTGTTGCGGCGGATCGAGTTGCGGCAGCCCGAGGACCTGGAGGGTGTGCGGCGCAAGCTGGTGCGCGAGGTCCACGGCAACTGGCGTCCGCTGCTCGCCAGCGATCTGGACTGGGCCCTGGTCGACCTGGTGAGCCAGGACCCCGGCCGCTACCCCGGCCTGGAGGCGGAAGAGGAGTACGTGCGCCGCTACCCCGGGGCGGTCGACCCGCACCTGCTCGGCTTCCTGCGCCAGCCCAAGGAGTCGGAGCTGGACACCTACCAGCAGCTGGCTCGCCAGCGCCGCGAGCTGGCCCGCAAGCTGGACCGCAGCCCCGAGGAGCAGGCCATGCTCGAGGACCTCGACCGCCAGCTGGTGCGCGAGGTGCGGCGCCCTGACGACGCGGTGCCGGTGCAGGGCGTGGAGTGGGCCTGCGAGCAGACCCTGCAGGGTCGCCGCGGCCTGCTGCGGCGATTGCGTTGGGACGAGGACGACCCGCTCGAGCTCGAGTTCCTGCCGCCGGTGAACGGCGGACCGGTGCGCCTGGCCCTCGACGAGGCCTGGAGCCAGGCCGCGGTCGAGGCCATCGAGGAGGGTTATGCGCTGGCCCCGCAGGTCCTGCCGCACAAGCCCAAGGGGCCCGGCATGCTGGCGCGGGTGCGCCAGCTCCTGGCGGTGCCGCGCGCAGGGCTGGTGGTGCTCGACCTGCGCGACGGCAGCGTGCCGGTGGCCGTGACCACGCCCTCCTACGACGCCGAGCAGTTCCGCGAGCAGTACTCGGCCCTGGCCGAGGATCCGCACCGACCGCTGCGTCACCGCGCGCTCGGCAGCGCCGCCGACGTCCCGCAGATCCCCTATCCCGGCTCCACCTTCAAGCTGGTGGCGGCGGTGGAGGCGCTGTCGCAGGACCCGGCGTGGTGGTCACGCACCTTCGTCTGCGAGCGTCGCTTCACCCCGCCCTACGCCACCAACACCCGACTGTCCTGCACCGGGACGCACGGCGAACTGGACCTGCGGGTCGCGATCCGCGAGTCCTGCAACATCTACTTCTACCGCCTGGCCGAGGTGCTCGGCTTCGACGCCCTGAGCGAGCGCGCGGCCATGCTCGGCTTCGACGAGCGCACCACCGGCCTGGACATCAGCTCGGTGCGCGGCGCCGACGGTACCTGGACGCCGGCCGGGAGCTGGCTCGAGGTCGGCAGCCGGCTGCACCCCGCCGACGGCCGCGGCCGCGGCAAGACCGTCAACGCGATGCGGCTCTCGATCGGCCAGACCTACGTCGAGGCCTCGCCGCTGCAGATGGCGCGCTTCTACGGCTGGCTGGCGACCGGCAAGCTGTGGCGACCGCGCATGATCCTGGAGCGCGACGGCGCGCCCACCCAGCCGGAGTGGGAGGAGCCGCCGCTCGATCCCGGGGTCAAGGCCCTTCTGCTCGAGGCCATGCTCGACGTGACCGGCCCCGAGGGCACCGCCTGGGACTCGGTGTTCGGCGACCGCCAGCTGGAGGACTTCCAGGTCGCCGGCAAGACCGGCACCGCCCAGACCGGCTTGGTCGGCGGGGGCCGCGAGCACCCGACCCACGCCTGGTTCGTCGGCTTCTTCCCGGCCGGCCGCCACGGCCAGGCGGTGGTGGAGCCGCGCTACGCGGTCGCGGTGCTGTGCGAGAACACCGACCTGCACGGTGGCTGGATCGCCAACTACGTGCTGCACGCCTTCCTCGCGCGAGCAGGGGAGGAGATGCTGCGATGAACCGCCACTCGCTGCTGCGTCAGCTGCGCCGCCCCGGCGACTTCCTGGTCCGGTCCGAGTGGCCGGTGCTGGCGGCGGCCGCCCTGGCGGTGGCCTTCGGCTGGTGGATGCAGTGGAGCGTGGCCGGGCCGGGCCGGATGCCCTCCTCCCACACGATCCGGGTCGCGGCGGCGGCGGCGGCGGTGTTCGCCGCTCTCCTGATCCCGGCGCGTCGCTGGCGGGAGCACGCCTTCCTGTTCTACGGCCTCGGCGTGGCCGGCCTGGTGCTGGTGCTGGCGACTGGCCGCGCCACCAACAGCGCCCGCTCCTGGATCGACCTGTTCGGCGGCTTCAAGCTGCAGCCGAGCGAGTTCATGAAGATCGGGCTGCTGCTGGCGCTCGCCAAGTGGTTCGCCGGCCGGCCGCGGCCACAGCGCTTCGAGGACCTGGTGGTGCCGGGCGCCCTGACCTTGCTGCCGGTGGCCCTGGTCCTGATGCAGCCCGACCTCGGCACCGCCATCACCTTCGCGCCGATGTTGCTGGCGATGGCCTGGGTAGCCGGCGCCGGCTGGCGCCTGCTGCGCTGGTTGGTGCTGCTCCCCCTGGTGCTGGCGCCGCTGGCCCTGCTGGCGGTGCAGGACTACCAGCGCGAGCGGGTCGAGGTCTGGTTGCAGCAGGACTCGCTGACCGAGGAGCAGAAGAAGGCCGAGGGCTACCAGATCTGGCACTCGAAGATGGCCGTCGGCACCGGCGGGCTGACCGGCTTCGGCTGGGGCAAGGGGCCGGAGAACCGCTACGACCTGCTGCCCGAGCGGCACAACGACTTCATCTTCCCGGTCATCGCCGAGGAGCTGGGCCTGGCGGGAGCCTCCGCCTTCCTGGCCCTCTACGCCGCCATCGGCCTGCTGGCCTTGCGCGGCGCGATCCGGCACCGGGACCCCTTCACCCGCTTCGTGATCGCGGGGGTGGGCATCCACTTCCTGGATCACCTGCTGCTGAACGTCGGCGTGACCCTGGGGCTGATCCCGACCACCGGTCTGCCGCTGCCGATGGTCAGCTTCGGGGGGTCGGCGATGATGGCTTCGGGCGCGGCGGTCGGCATCGCCCTGGTGATGAGCGCGGATCGCCAGCCGGTCTTCGGCGACCGGGCCTTCGAGGACTGAGAAGCACTTTCGTAGCATTCTCAGTCAATTCAGGGCTATCGGGCCTTGAAGGGTCGAGGGCGACACCCGCGGCGCCAGACTTTGACAGCGTTTTTGCGTCACGCCGGCCAAGTTTCCTCTTTGCAGCCCTGTCCACGGCCCGCGCCGCTGGCCAGAATGGGTGGCGCATCCGGCCCATGGATGCTGCTTCCGCCGCCACCACGAGCCGTGCTCTGCGTGGGCGGTGACTTGGTCCTGCGGGACCGCGAACCCCTCTGATCTCGAACCCTCCGCAGATGCGAATCCTACCTCTGTTGCTCCTCTCGGCTGCCGGTCCGGGCCTCTACGCCCAGGACACCACCGGTCAGGCCGGAACCTCCCACGACCTCGACCGCTACCGCCCGGCGATCCCCGGCGAACTCGACGGTCTCCGCTACCCCGAGGTCGCGCCGCCCACCGGGCTCGCCCTCGACCCGACCCCGGTCTACGCCGACCGCGCCTCGGAAGGCCCGGGCGCGCCGATCTCGGTCGACCTCCGCACCGGGGTGGAGACCCTCCACCCGATGCCGACCGGCCCCTACGCGCCCTTCGGCTACGTCACCGGCCGGCAGGTCGGGGAGGAGGTGCGCGAGAGCCTCGGCCGCAGCTTCAACCAGCTGAGCTCGATCAGCTCGACCGCCTTCCCGTGGTCCGCGCACGTGCGCATGTACTTCGACCAGAGCGGCCTGACCTACGTCTGCTCCGGCACCATGATCGACCCGCAGAACTTCATCACCGCGGGCCACTGCGTGCACGAGGGCGCCGGCGGCGCCTGGTCGACCAACGTCGTCGCCTACCCGGCCTGGGACGGCGACGCCGACGCCTACGGCTCGGCCAACGGCGTCAACATGGTCACCTGGTCGAACTGGACCGGCTCCAGCAGCTGGGACGGCGACCAGGCGATCGTCACCGTCGACCGGCCCGTCGGCTTCCTGACCGGCTGGTTCGGCTATGGCTACAACGACAGCGACTCCTGGTGGTCCTCGACCACCTTCAACACCACCGGTTACCCCGGCGGCAGCTCCTGGCCGGGCGCCCCCGACCAGCAGTACTACGGCTACGGCAGCTGGGACCAGGTCGACACCTACACCGTCGAGGCCGACTGCCCGCCGTGGACCTACTGGTTCGGCGGCATGAGCGGCGGCGGCGTCTACTGGATCGACACCTCCGGCGGCTCCACCCAGCGCTACGTCGAGGCCAACAACAGCTACGGCTGGGGCAAGGCCTCGAACATCACCTCGCGCTTCGGGGTCTGCCGCATGACCAGCGGCAAGTTCGACTACTACCTGAACACCTTCATCCCGAACAGCTACCCGAGCACCCAGGAGGACCTGGAGCCGCTGGACGTCAACGCGGACATGGGCGGCGCCACGATCATGGCCGGCACCCAGCTGGCCTCGATGGACTACCTGGTCGCCAACAGCTCGTTGTTCGACCCGGCCTCGCAGTCCTGGCCGGTCGACACCTACCTGTCGACCAACGACAACATCTCGACCTTCGACACCCTGATCCAGTCCCACACCTTCACCTGGGACTTCGCGCCCAAGTCGACCGTGCGGGTCACCTACAGCACGCCGCCGACGATCCCGTCGACCACCTCCGCCGGCACCTACTGGCTGGGCGTGATCCTCGACATCACCGACGCCGACGTCGGCAACAACGACTCCGACGGCTGGGACGCGGTCGAGATCTCGGTGGTCGACCCGCCGCCCTACTGGCCCAACCTGCCGACCAGCTTCCTGGGCGTGAACGGCAACCGCACGATCGACTTCGACACCGCCGCCGGCACCCTGCAGAGCTGGATGGCGGCCAACGCCCTGGCGGGGGACCACCTCTCCTCTGACCCGGAGGCCTGGTGCAACATCGGTCAGCAGGGCGCCTGCGCCACCACCACCTCGGGCGCCTACTGCCTCGAGATGGGCCTGGATCCGGCCAGCACCAACTACCACGAGGTGGCCAACGGCTTCATCCTCGGCCTGGACGGCGCCGGCGACGGCGACCTGTTCCTGGACTACCAGGGCATCAACCACGGCGAGGAGGCGAGCACCGACGACGGCGTCTGGATCTCCGCCGACGGCGTCAGCTGGACCGCCCTGCAGTCCGGTTGGGCCGGGGTGGGCTCCGCCTGGGGCGAGACCGCCGGCATCGCGATGAGCGGCTCCGGCGTCAGCACCAACGGCGACTTCTACCTGATGTTCGCTCAGCAGGACAACTTCCCCTACGGCTACCTGGACGGCATCGGCATCGACGACATCGTGGTGGACAGCTACGAGCGTCAGCTCTCGATCACCCCGGTGACCGCGGGCTTGCCCCTCACCATCTCGGTGTCGAACTGCACCCCGGGCAGCGCGGTCTACGTGGCCTGGTCCGCCGCCGGCGGCGGCCCGACCGGGACCGCCTGGGGCACCGCCTACCTGACGGCGCCGTGGGTCACCTTGCCGACCTTCGTGCCCGACGCGAGCGGCTTCGACAGCCTGACCCAGAACGCCAACGCGGGAACCACCGGCATCCAGATCTGGCTGCACGGTCTCGAGCTGCCGGCGGGTGAGTTCCTCAACCCCTTGGCCATCGTCATCGGCTGACCTGGATCGAGTCACCGGGCTGGCGCTCCTCGCGGGCGCCAGCCCGACCTTCCCCTCATGAAC
>CAZXTO010000164.1:0-7730 GCA_964643675.1 uncultured Planctomycetales bacterium | reverse complement strand
CGTGCAGCTGGGAGAGCAGGTAGTGGAAGGCGGCAGCCGCCTCGGGGCCGGGCGGCGCCGCCAGCTCGGCGATCTCGGCGGCCATGCCGGCGACCGCGAGGCGATCGGGATCCCGCGACAGCCCGCTCATGCGGTCGAGCAGCCGGCAGCGGTAGAGGTTGAGCATCTCGGCGTCGTCCGGTCCGCCGAAGTCGAGCTCGACCAGGGCCCAGGTGTCCAGCACGCCCATCGAGCCGCTGGTCGGCTTGTGGACGCCCTTGGCCAGCAGCGAGACCACGCCGCGCTGGGCGGTGAGGGCGCGCAGCGCCAGCGAGGACTCCGAGTAGGGCCAGCGCCGCAGCACGATGGCGGCCGTGGTCTCGCGTCTCACGCGGCGTCGCTCTCTTCCTGCAGATCGGCGCGCGTCACCCGGACCCGCTGGATGCGGCGGTCGTCGGCCTCGACCACCTCCAGCACGACGCCGTCGACCTGGACCGACTCGCCGTCGGTGGGGATGTGGCCGAAGCGGTCGAACAGCAGGCCGGCGAGGGTGTCGTAGTCCTTGTCCTCGGGCAGGCGGGCGCCGAAGACCTCGTTCAGGTCCGCCACCCCGTAGCGGCCGTCGACCTCGAGCTCGTCCTCGGAGCGGCGCTCGAAGTGGAGCGATTCGTCCTCGGGGTCGTGCTCGTCCTCGATCTCGCCGACGATCTCCTCGAGCAGGTCCTCGACCGTCACCACGCCGGCGGTGCCGCCGTACTCGTCGACCACCACCGCCAGGTGGACCCGGCGACGCCGGAGCTCCTCGAGCAGGGCCGGCACCCGCATGGTCTCGGGCACGAAGTAGGGTTGGCGCATGTGCTCCCGGACCGGGGCCTCGGCCGCGCTGGCGTCGGTCGCCACCAGGTGGAGGGCGTCCTTGACGTAGAACACGCCGCTGACGTGGTCGAGGTCCTCCTCGTGGACCAGGATGCGGGAGTGGCCGTCGCGGTGGGAGGCGTGGAGGGCCTCGGCCACGGTGGCGGCGGCCGGCACCGCGGTCAGGTCGGTGCGCGGAGTCATGACCTCGGCGGCGTCGACCTCGGGCAGATCGATCACGTGGGCGATCATGCGGCGCTCGGCTTCGTCGAGCTCGCTGTCGCGATCCTGCTCCTGGGCCACCTCGATCAGGTCGGCCGCCAGCGAGTCCGCGGCGTTGTGGCTCGGGTCGGCGCCGAGGGCGCGCAGGCCGGCGTCGATCAGGACCGTGAGCGGGGTCAGGGGCCAGCTGAGCAGCCGCAGCAGGGGCAGCGCGCCCAGGAGCGGGCGGACGAAGCGGCCGCGGGCGGCGAAGGCCGGCAGGCTCTCGAGCACCAGGCCGGCGAAGATCATGGCGCCGGCGAACAGCGGCAGCTTGCCGGCGGGTTCGAGCAGCTCGCCCTGGCGCACGATCAGGGTGGCGGCGCCGACCACGCTGGCCAGGCGCAGGATGCCGGCCGAGGCCGTGAGGTGGTGGCCGCGGCGCTCGAATTCGTCCAGCAGGGAGCGGCGGCGGTGCTCCGGCAGGGAGTCGAGCAGCGAGCCGCGCAGCGGCGAGGCGATCAGCGCGCGCAGCCCACCGAAGAGGGCGCCGACCAGGATCAGGAGGGCGGGCAGCAGCAGGCTGTCACCGCTCCAGACGCCATTTGGCGCGCCGGGGTCCACCAGGGTGGCGAGGGAGGCGGTCGCGAGGGAGTCGGGCGGTGGCTCGTGCAATGCGGGCAATCCGGGGGTTCACCCCTGCAAACGACTATACCCGGCAGGGGTTACCCCTTCTTCGGCAAATCGGCAGCAGTCCCTCACCGGGACGGTCGGGAGGGCTTAGGATCCTGCTCGTGGAGCCCCAGCGCTGCGATTTGTTGATCCACGGCGCCTCGGCCGTCGTGACCCTGGATCCGGGCGGTCCCGAGGCCCCGCCGCCGGCGGAACTGGGCGCCCTGCCGGTCCACGAAGGCGGCGCGGTGGCGGTGGACGCCGGGCGCGTGGTCGCGGTCGGCCCCGAGGCCGAGCTGCGCCGCTCCTGGCACGCGGAGCGGGAGCAGGAGGTGGGCGGCGGGCTGCTGGCGCCGGCCTTCGTCGACGCCCACACCCATCCGGCCTTCGTGGGAGGACGGGCCGAGGAGTTCGATTGGCGGGCCGAGGGCGTCGGTTACGTCGAGATCGCCCAGCGGGGGGGAGGGATCCTGTCCAGCGTGCGGGCGGTGCGGGGGGCCGGCGAGGAGGAATTGACCGCCTGCGTCGCGGCCCACTTCCGGCGCATGATGCGGCACGGCACCGCCAGCTGCGAGGCCAAGTCGGGCTACGGCCTGAGCACCGCCGAGGAGCTCAAGTCCCTGCGCGCGATCGCGGCGGCGGCGGCCCAGACCGGGATGACGGTTTTCCCCACCTTCCTCGGGGCGCACATGGTGCCTGAGGAACACCGGGAGCAGCCCGACCGCTACGTGGAGGTCCTCTGTGAGGAGTCCCTGCCGGCGGTCCAGGAGGCGGGGCTGGCGTGCTCGGCTGACGTCTTCGTCGAGGCCCACGCCTTCGATCTCGCCAGATCAGAGCGTTATCTAGCCCGAGCAAAGGAACTCGGTTTCCGTCTGCGGGTGCACGCGGAGCAGTTCGAGACCCTCGGTGGGGCCCAGTTGGCCGCCGAGCTGGGCGCCGACTGCGCCGACCACCTCGAGGCCCTCGACGACGCCGGGCTGGAGGCCCTCGCGCTGAGCCGTCGCACCTACGCCGGCCTGCTGCCGGCGGTGCCGCACTTCCTGCGTCAGGCGGCCGACGCTCCGGCCCGCAAGCTGATCCAGGCCGGGGTGCCCTACTTCGTCGCCACCGACTTCAATCCCGGCTCCAGCTACACCCCGAGCCTGCCCGAGGCCGCCCACTTCGCCCGCATCCGCCTGCGGCTGAGCGCCCTCGAGGCCCTCGCCGGGGTCACCCTCTACGCCGCGGCCAGCCTCGGCGCCGCCGACCGCAAGGGCCGCATCGCCCCCGGCTGCGACGCCGACCTGGTGCTGCTCGACCTGCCCGACCTCTACCACTTCGGCTACGCCTTCGGTGAGAACCCCGTCCGCCAGCTCTGGCTGGCTGGAGTGAATTCGGGGTCAGACATCGATTAATTCCGCGTGGTCGCCGGCCTCGGCGGTCCGGTCACCCTCTCTCCACCAGCCGGCAGGGCCTGGCAGGCAGCTCTCGGCCCGGCCGGCCTCGGGCGAGGGAAAATAGACGTCTGACCCCAAAATATCTAACTGCTTTTCTTCACTTGAGTTGTGGTAGGCTTGGATTATTGGTCCGGATCCAGGAGGATCGCTGCATGACGACAGTTCGTGATCTCGTCGGCCGCCAGGAGCGGGTCGTTTTCGTCGACCCGGACGTCACCGTCCGGGAAGCTGCCAAGGCTATGGCCCAAGCCAACGTGGGCTGCACCGCCATCTTGGAGGACGGCCGCCTGCTCGGCCTGTTCACCGAGCGCGACGTGCTCAAGCGCGTTCTGTTGCAGGACTTGAGCGTGGATGAGATCCAGGTGGCGGACTACATGACCCGCGAGGTGGTCACCTGCCGCCCGGACACCGACGTCCGCATGGCCCGCCTGCTGCTGCGCGACCACCACATCCGGCACCTGCCGGTGATCGAGGAGGACGGCCGCCTGCTGGGCGTGCTCTCGATCCGCGACCTCGTGCTCGAGGAGCTCGAGGAGATGCGGCGCTATCTGCACCTGGAAGAGGACTAGCGGCCCCACCCCGGCCCGCCCCGGGCGCGGTTAGACTGACGGACTTCGCGGCCCGTCCGCAACCGTCATGACCGCCGTCGTCGTCGCCAGCGCCGTTCGCACGCCCATCGGGAGGTATCTCGGGGGCCTCTCCACCCTGCCTGCTCCCTCCCTCGGCGAGGTCGCCGTGCGCGGCGCCCTGACCGCGGCCGGAGTCGCCGCCGCCGAGGTCGGCTCGCTGCTGTTCGGGCACGGCCGCCAGGCGGGCTCCGGTCCCAACCCGGCGCGCCAGGTCGCCCACCGCGCCGGCATCCCGGACGAGACCCCCTCGGCCACGATCAACCAGGCCTGCGCCTCCGGCACCAAGTGCCTGCAGCTCGCGGCCGACGAGATCCGCCTCGGCCGCTCCCAGATCGTCGTCGCCGGCGGCATGGAGAGCATGTCCACCCTGCCCTTCGTCCTCGATCGCATGCGCACCGGCTACCGCCTCGGTCACGCGCCGGTCGTCGACCTGATGTACAAGGACGGCTTCAACTGCCCGATCGCCGACATGATCATGGGCGAGACCGCCGAGCTGCTGGCGCAAGAGCGGAACATCAGCCGCGCGGAGCAGGACCAGTTCGCGCTCGAGAGCCAGCACAAGGCCGGCGCCGCGATCGAGTCCGGCCGCTTCCTCGACGAGATCGTCCCGGTCACCGTGCCCGGCCGCAAGGGCGACACCATCATCGAGGCCGACGAGCACCCGCGCCCCGGCACCACCCTCGAAAAGCTGGGCAAGCTGCCGGCGGTCTTCGACCGCGAGAAGGGCACCGTCAGCGCCGGCAACAGCTCCGGCATCACCGACGGCGCCGCCGCCCTGGTGGTGATGAGCGCGGCCGAGGCCGAGCGCCGCGGCGTCGAGCCGCTGGCGACCCTCACCGACTCCCACGTCACCGGCACCGACCCCAAGCGCATGGGCCTCGGCCCGGTGCCCGCCACCCGCGCGCTGCTCGAGCGCACCGGGCTGGCCCTCGACGACTTCGAGCTCGTCGAGCTCAACGAGGCCTTCGCCGCCCAGGTGCTGGCCTGTCTCCAGGAGCTGCCGATCGAGCGCGAACGGCTCAACGTCAACGGCGGCTCCATCGCCCTCGGACACCCGATCGGCTGCACCGGCGCCCGCTTCCTCGTGACCTTGCTGCACGAGATGAAGAAGCGCGACGCCCGGCGCGGCCTCGCCACCTTGTGCGTCTCCGGCGGCCTCGGCATGACCGTGGCCTTCGAACGTTCCTGATCCCAGACATGAAGCGAATCCTGCCGCTTTCCCTGCTCCTCCTCGGCGCCTGCCTCGACGCGGGCGAGGAGGCCTCCGTCATCGAGATGTCCGCTGCGGCGTCGGCCCCCGAGGCTGCGGCCGGGGACGATCCCCAGGACGGCCGCCGCGGCGGCGGCCCGCCGCCGGTCATCGGCCAGGGCGCCCCGAGCGCTCCGCCCCAGGCGCCGGCCCAGCCCTACGCCCCCAAGCGCGAGCCGCAGTTCCACTTCGAGCCCGGCGGCCCGGTCAGCGACGCCCAGCTCGCCGACTACCACGTGCGCCTCAGCGCCACCGTCGGCGGCAAGGACGTCGGCGCGATCGTCATCGACCTGTGGCCCAAGAAGGCGCCGGCGACGGTGCGCAACTTCCTGCGCTACTGCGACGAGGGCTTCTACGACGGCCTCAGCTTCCACCGCATCCTGCGCAACTTCATGATCCAGGGCGGCGACCCGACCGGCACCGGGGCCGGCGACGGCCCGCACGGCAACGTGCCGGACGAGTTCTCGGCCGACCCGCAGTGGGAGCACCACTACGGCGTGCTGTCGATGGCTCACGGCCCGGCCCCCAACAGCGCCGGCTGTCAGTTCTTCATCGTCTGCGCCGAGAGCGCGAGCGTCTGGAACCTGGACGGCAAGTACGCCTCCTTCGGCAAGATGGTCAGCGGCGTCGGCGCCCTCGAGGCGCTGGCCAACGCGCCCACCGACCCGCGCAGCCGCGAAGGCTCCAAGCCGGTGGTGCCGGTGCTGATCACCCGCGCCGAGGTGGTGCAGGGGCCGGCCCCGGCCTCGAACGAGAAGATCGAGCGGCCGCCGGCCGACCTCGGCGGCGAGGCCGAGATCATCGAGGTCCAGCACGTGCTGGTCAGCTTCAAGGAGACCCGGGTCGCGGCCCCGCGCACCAAGGAGGAGGCCCTCGTCCTGGCCCAGCAGGTGCTGGCCAAGGCCCAGGCCGGCGAGGACTTCACCGCGCTGGTCAAGGCCCACACCGACGACCCGATCAACCCGGCCGACGAGCTGCCCGGCGTGTACCGGATGGTCAACAACGGCGCCGTCGACCTCGACTTCGAGCGCGCCATCTTCGAGGCCGAGAAGAAGTTCTCCGCCCGCGACCAGGAGCTGAGCAAGCAGGTCGGCGCCGGCGAGATCACCTACAAGCAGAAGACCGACGAGATGCAGAAGCTCAAGGAGGAGCTGATCGCCACCCTGCCGGCGCAGTCGCTGCCGCGCGGCCGCATGGCCAAGGGCTTCGGCGACGTCGGCTTCTCGCTCCAGGTCGGCGAGATCGGCTTGGCCGAGTACCACCTCAAGGACTCGCCCTTCGGCTGGCACATCATCAAGAGGATCAAGTAGACATGAGCGACACCACCCAGTTCGAACAACTGACCGACGACCAGCTCAAGGACGTGGTCGTCGACATCGAGGTCGCGGTCGGCGGCGAGAGCGCCGGCAGCATGACCCTCGAGTTCTGGCCCGAGGCCGCCCCGAACACCGTGCGGAACTTCGTGCGCTACGTCGCCGAGGGCTTCTACGACGGCCGCGGCTTCCACCGCGTCATCCCGGACTTCATGATCCAGGGCGGCTGCCCGCAGGGCACCGGCACCGGCTCCGGTCCGCACGGCAACATCCCGGGCGAGTTCAGCGCCGACCCGGCCTACAGCCACAAGCGCGGCGTGATCTCGATGGCGCGCGCCGCCGACCCCAACTCGGCCAGCTGCCAGTTCTTCATCTGCCACGGTGACGCCAGCTTCCTCGACGGCCAGTACGCCGCCTTCGGCAAGCTGACCGGCGGCGAGGATGCGCTCGACAAGGTGGCCGGTGTGGCGACCGGCGGCGGCGGCGAGAACTCGACCCCGCTCGAGAAGTGCGAGATCACCAAGATGAGCGTGCGCAAGCGGAGCTGATCGTGAGCGACTCCCCCGAACAAGCGCTGGCCGACGGCGAAGAGGCGGTCGAGATCTTCGAGAACCTCGAGATCGAGCTCGACGAGGACGGCATCGCCGTGCTCAAGGTCAACCGCCCCAAGGCCCTCAACGCCCTCAACGGCGAGGTCCTCGAGGAGCTGCGCGAGGCCGTCGTCGAGCTCGCCTTCGACGACGAGGTCAAGGTGATCGTGATCACCGGGGCGGGGGACAAGGCCTTCGTCGCCGGCGCCGACATCGCCGAGATGGCCGACTTCCACCCGCTGGAAGCGCGCGGCTTCAGCCACCACGGCCAGAGCGCCTTCGCCACCATCGAGGAGTGCCCCAAGCCGGTGATCGCGATGATCAACGGCTTCGCCCTCGGCGGCGGGCTGGAGCTGGCCCTGGCCTGCCACCTGCGCACCGCCTCGACCAAGGCCAAGCTCGGCCTGCCCGAGACCAGCCTCGGCCTGATCCCCGGCTTCGGCGGCACCCAGCGCCTGACCCGCCTGGCCGGCGTCGGCGTCGCCCGCGAGTGGGTCCTGACCGCCGACATGTACAGCGCCGAAGAAGCCCACCGCGTCGGCGTGGTCAACCGCGTCGCCGAACCCGACCAGCTCTGGGAGACCACCCGGAAGCTCGCCAAGACCATCGCCAGCCGCGGCCCGCTCGCCCAACGCATGGCCCTCGAGGTCATCCGCACCGGCCTGCAGACCGGCCAGACCGAAGGCGAAACGGCCGAGTCCGACGCCTTCGGCCTCGTGTTCAGCACCGAGGACATGAAAGAAGGGACGGCGGCTTTCTTGGAGAAGAGGGGGGCGGAGTTCACGGGGAGGTAGTGGGGTGGCGGT
>CAZXTO010000163.1:0-7805 GCA_964643675.1 uncultured Planctomycetales bacterium | reverse complement strand
GCCGCGGCCGCGCGCCTCGACGCCCGCCTGGACCGCTTCCTCGAGGCCGGCGGCGCGGTGCTCTCGGCCAGCCACCGCCCGCGGGAGGCCGAGCGCGCCCTCCGCCTGGTCGACGGCCAGCTCCGGGCGGGGAAGGGAGGCGGGGCCGAGGCCGCGGAGGAGGGCGCGGCGTGACCGAGATCGACCTCCTCGGCCTGGTGCTGGCGGCGGGCTTCGTGCTCGGCGTGGCGGGCCTGTCCCGCGCCTTCGACCTGGGCCTGGCGCGCAGCATCTTGATCGCCGCCACCCGGACCTACGCCCAGCTGATCCTGCTCGGCTACGTGCTGGTGGTGATCTTCGCCCGCGACCAGCCGCTGCTGACCGGCGCCGTGTTCGGCCTGATGATCCTGTTCAGCGCCCACACCATCCGCGCGCGGCTGCGCGAGCTGAACACGCCGGTGTTCTGGCCGGTGCTGGCGGCGGTGGCCGGCGGCGGGGTGGTCATCACCCTGCTGGTGCTGGCGGTGGTGATCCGGGTCGAGCCCTTCTGGCAGGCGCGCTACTGGCTGCCGATCGGCGGCATGGTGCTGGGCAATTCGATGAACGGCATCGCGCTGGCGGTCGAGCGGCTCTACGCCGATCTGGAGGGGCGCAAGGAGCAGGTCCGGACCCTGCTCTCGCTGGGCGCCACCCGGGCCGAAGCCCTGCACGCCTCGCTGCGGGTCAGCCTGCGCGCCGGCCTGATCCCGACCATCAACAACATGGCCGCGGTGGGGGTGGTGTCGATCCCCGGCATGATGACCGGCCAGGTGCTGGCCGGCGCCGATCCGGCCCACGCCGCCCGCTACCAGATCGTGGTGATGTTCATGATCGCCGCCGCCACCGCCTGCGGCGCTGGCCTGGCCGTGGGCCTGCTGGCCCGCCGCGCCGGCAAGGCCGCCCTCGAGGGCTTCTGAGGCCGAGGATTCGGGGCGGATCCCCTTCAGGGATCTGCCCCGCGGACCGATGGAGCCTTGAGCCTCGGCTCCGATCCCCGCCTATTCCCCCATGCCCGAGATCCGCCCGGTCGACATCCTGCGCGCCCTCGACGCCGGCGAGCTGGAGTTCTTCTACCAGCCGAAGGTGAGCTTCGTCACCGGCAAGGTCTCGGGTTGCGAGGCGCTCCTGCGCTGGCGCCGCCCCAACGGCAGCTACGTCCTGCCGGGCGAGTTCCTGCCCATGATCGAGCGCAGCGGCCTGATCACCCAGATCACCCAGGGCATGTTCCCGATCCTGTGCCGGGACCAGACCCGGCTCAACGCCGCCTTCGACGGTCTGCACCTCGGCTTCAACGTCAGCGCGCACGATCTGGAGAACGACCAGATGACCGAGCTGGTGATGGAGGCGATTCGCACCGGTCTGTTGAGCCCGGGGCAGATCCAGATCGAGCTGACCGAGACCGCGGTGGCCGGCAACAAGGGCGCGCTGAAGCGCAACCTGGAGAGCCTGGTCGACGCCGGCATGGCGCTGGCCATGGACGACTTCGGGACCGGCTACTCCTCGCTCGACACCCTGCACCAGCTGCCCTTCTCGGTGGTCAAGATCGACCAGGGCGTGGTCAAGGGCATGCTGAGCTCCTCGCGCTGCGCGGCGATCGTGATGGCGGGCATCCGCCTGGCCCACGAGATGGACCTGACGGTGGTCGCCGAGGGCGTGGAGACCGCCGAGGCCTTCGAGCTCCTGCACCACTCGGGCTGCACCGAGGCCCAGGGCTACTGGATCTGCCGGCCGAAGCCATTGGAGCAGGTGCTGGCCTTCCTGGCCGAGGACCCGAGCTGGTGCGAGTACCCGATCGGCATGCTGCGCCAGGCGGAGATGGACCACATCCAATGGCGCGGCCTGGTCATGGACCGGGTGCTGGGCGTGCGCATCGGCTGGATGGGCGCGGAGGATCGTCACCTGAGCCTGGACCTGGACCAGTGCCGCTTCGGCCGCTGGTTCTACGGCACGGGGCGGCGCTTCGCCGGCGACCCGGCCTACGACGCGCTGGAGGAGCCGCACCGCCGGTTGCACCAGATCGCGATCAAGCTGCTGAAGGGAGTGGAGGAGCTCGGCCTGCCGCCCGAGGCGATGCAGGCCCAATCCGCCGCCCTGCTGCACGAGTCGGAGCGACTCCTGCGGCTGCTGCAGGAACTGGAGATCAAGGCGATGCTCGGGCGACCACCCTGGAACCGCGAGGCGTCGACCGCGAGGCCGGAAGTGGCTTGATCCCCTGGATGGGAGATTCGGGGGAAGGGGCGGTCAAGGAATCCCGGAATTCCGGCCGAAAGATGGGCTGACCATCCCGTCGTCACTCCCTCCATGCCCCAAGTTCGCCCCCAAGACATCGAGCGCGCCATCTCCCAAGGGGAGCTGGAGTTCTGGTACCAGCCCAAGGTCTCCTTCCTCACCGGCCGGATCTCCGGTTGCGAGGCCCTGCTGCGCTGGCGCCAGGCCGATGGCAGCGTGCTGCTGCCCGGCGCCTTCCTGCCGGTGGCGGAAGAGGCCGGCATGATCACCGACATCGCCAAGGCGATGTTCCCGAGGCTGTGCCTCGATCAGCGCAAGCTGGTCGACTCCTTCGGCGCCTTCCACGTCGCCTTCAACGTCTCGGCCCACGACCTCGAGAACCCCGAGATGGTGGACCTGATCCTGAGCGCGATCCACACCGGCCTGGTCCACCCGGAGCAGATCCAGGTCGAGCTGACCGAGACCGCGGTGGCGCAGAACCACGAGAACCTGCGCAAGGGCATCCAGGAGATGGTCGACGCCGGCGTGGCGCTGGCGATGGACGACTTCGGGACCGGCTACTCCTCGCTCGACACCTTGCACCGGCTGCCCTTCTCGGTGGTCAAGATCGACCAGGGCGTGGTCAAGGGTCTGACCAGCTCCGGGCGCTGCGCGGCGATCGTGCTGGCCAGCATCCGGATGGCCCACGAGATGGACCTGAAGGTGGTCGCCGAGGGCGTGGAGACCGAGGAGGTCTTCGACTACCTGCTCCACTCCGGCTGCACCGAGGCCCAGGGCTTCTGGATCAGCGAGGCGCTGGAGATCGAGGACTTCATCGACTTCGTGGCCCAGGGCCGGCGCTGGTGCACGATGCCGATCGGCCTGCTGCGGCACGTCGAGATCGACCACATCCAGTGGCGCAAGGCGGTCATGGACCGCGTGCTGGGCGTGAAGTCGAGCGGCCTGATCGGCACCCTCGACGGGGTGGGGGTCAGCCCCTACCGCTGCCGCTTCGGCCAGTGGTACTACGGCCTCGGCCGCGACTTCGCCGGCAACGCCAGCTTCGACGCGCTCGAGGAGCCCCACCGCAAGCTGCACGAGGTCGGCGCGAGGCTGGTCCAGGCCGCCGAGGACGGGGTTCCCGAGTACGCCGTGCGCGAGCTCACCGAGGAGCTGAACGAGCGCTCCGAGGAGCTGCTGCGGCTGCTCCAGGACCTCGAGATCAGCTCCCTGCTGGAGCTGTGCAAGACTCGCTGAGGTAGAGCGCTTCGGCGCGGCGCTGCAGCTTGGCGGCGAGCAGCTTGCGGTCCTCGATCCCGGTCACCGGTTCGCCGAAGCGCACCACGACCTCGGAGCGCGGCATCCTCAGGCAGCCGAGGAAGTGGCTGGCCAGGACCGCGGTGTCGGGCCACCAGAACTGCTCGCGTTGGTAGCGGATCACCGCCGGCACGCAGGGAACGCCGAGCGCCACCGGGGACTCGAACAGCGGCGGCTTGAAGGGGCGGATCCGTTCGCCGCTGCCGGCGCCGCCTTCGGCGAAGATGTGGATGCGCACGCCGCGTTCGAGGTAGAAGCGCAGCTCCTCGCGCAAGCGCACGGTGTCGCGCATGCGGCGGCGGTCCACCCATAAGGTGGAGGCGATCTTGCTGAGCCAGCCCATGATCGGCCAGGTCGAGATCTCGACCTTGGCGATGAACACCGCCGGGCAGGCCGCGCCCAGGGTCCAGATGTCGGCCCAGCTCACGTGGTTGGCCGCGACGAAGGACCCCGGCGGCGGCAGCGGTCCCTCGACCCGCAAGCGCAGCCCGCACAACCAGCTGCAGCCCCGCCCCCACCAGCTGGCCGAATACGCCCCCCAGCGCGCCTGCAGCCCCGGTCCCGGCAGCAGCACCAGGCGCCCCAGCACGCCCAAGGTGGCGCAGAACACCGTCCAGAAGACGAACCCCGCCACTCGCACCACCATCCGAATCCAAGCCATGGCCCAGGATTCTACTCCGCCCAATTCGGGGTCAGACGTCCATTCATTCGGGGTCAGACATCGATTTTCTCGCCTCGCCCGATTTGGAGTCCGACCTCGGCTCTTCGATGGCGGAGGTTCGGTCCCTTCGGCACGGACTTCTGGCATGCTGGCCGAGTGATGCCCTCGGCGCTCGCCCCGCTCCTTCTGTCCCTTCCGTTGGTGCACCCGGCTCCCGGCCAGGAGCCCGAGCCGCCCTCCGCTCCGGGCGCGGTCGGCACCGCCGAGCTGCTCGACGAGATGGTCGACCTGCGCCGGCTCGCGCGGCTGCCCGAGGCGGGCTACCGGGTCCTGCAGTTCTCCAGCTATGACCGCCGCTCGGTCAGCCCCGATCAGGACGGCTGGTTCTCCAACACCGACGGCTTCGGCCGCGAACCCATCCCAGGCTTCCAGGAGGTCCTGCGGGAGGCGGGCGAGGACGGCGTCGGCCTCTACCTGCTTTGCGACGTCGCCGGTCCCGGCGCGATCCTGCGCGGCTGGTCGGCCGGGATGGGCGGCACCCTGCGCGCCTACCTCGACGGCGCCGAGCAGCCCTTCTTCGTCGGCAGCGGCTCCGACTTCCTGGCCCGGCGCAGCACGATCTGGTTCGAGGCCCAGGGCCTGGACTTCTTCGTCGGCGACGCCTTCCGCCAGCAGGAGGCCGACTACTTCCCGGTGCCCTTCGCCGGCCGGCTGCGCGTGACCTGGGAAGGCCGCCTGGACGAGCTGCACTTCTACCACCTGCAAGTCCGGCTGTACGAGAGCGGCGTGGCCGTCCGCAGCTTCGAGGAGTCCGAGCTCGGCGCGCTGGCCCCGCGCATCCGGGAGGTGGCGGCGCGCCTGGTCCGGCCGCATGCCCCGGGCGGAGGCCGCAGCATCGCCGGCGGAGTCCGGCTGGCGCCGGGCGAGCGCTGGAGCGAATCGCTGGTGCAAGCTCCGCGGCCCGGCGCGATCACCGAGCTGGCCTTGCGCTTCCACGCCGCGGACCGCGCCGCAGCGATGCGGGGCACCGTGCTGCGGCTGAACTTCGACGGCGGCGCGCCCGAGGTGGTCGCGCCGGCCGGCGACTTCTTCGGTGTCTTCGCCGGGCATCATCCGCACCAGACCCTGCCCTTCACCGTCACCCCGGACGGGTGGCTGATCTGTCTGTTCCCGATGCCCTTCGCCGAGGGGGCGACGCTCGAGCTGGAGAACCGCAGCGGCCAGGAGCTGCGCGTCGAGAAGCGTTACCACCTGACGCCGTGGGATTGGGGCGAGCGCTCGCTGCACTTCCGCGCCGATTGGCGGCAGGGTCCGGCGATCGAGCTCGAGGACGGCGCGCCGCAGGACCTGGTCTTCCTGCGCGCGAGCGGCCAAGGAAGGCTGGTCGGGGTGGCCTCGCTGATCGTGAACCCGTCGCGGCTCGCGACCCCGTGGGGCAACTGGTGGGGCGAGGGCGACGAGAAGGTCTACCTCGACGCGATGGACTTCCCGGCCTTGTTCGGGACCGGATCGGAGGACTACTACAACTACTCCTGGAGCCGGCCGGACCTGTTCGACCATCCCTATTGCGCGCAGCCGGTGGATTCGGGTCCGGGGACCGCGGGTTACGTGGTGAACTCACGGCTGCACGTGCTCGACGATCTGCTGTTCCGGCGTCGGCTCGACTTCCGGATGGAGCTGTGGCCGCACCGACAAGACTTCCCGACCACCTATGCGCGCATGGCGTGGTGGTACGCGCGACCGGGGGCGGAAGCGGACACGCCGCCGATCGCCGACGCCGATCTGGTGGTGGCGCCCTTGCCGCGGTGGGAGCCGGAGGCGGCTTATGGTTCGGCCGATTCCTGGATCGAGCACTTCGAGGACCTGGAGGCGGTGCCGCCGGGGGCGAAGCTGGTGGAGGAGGAGCTGGCTTCGCGAGGGCGGGTGTTGTCGTGGCGCGCGCGCGCCGGAGAGCGGCTGACGGTGCCCTTCGAGGTCGACGCGGACGGGCGCTACCGGATGAACGTGGTGGCGCGCCAGCGGAAGGACGGCGGCGCGGTGCGCTTGTGGATCGACGGGGAGGCGCTCGAGTTGAGCGATGCCGGCGGCGGCGGCGCGGCGACCGGGGAGGTCATCGTGCCGTTGCGGAACCGGCACGCGGTGACGCGGCTGATCAGCCTCGGTTGGGCCGAGGTCGCGCTCGCCGCGGGGGTCCACGTCATGGAGATCGAGTGCGTGGAGGAGGGGGCGATCGCCTTCGATTACCTGTGGCTGAAGACGGTCGAGCGGGAGCCGCTGCGCTTCGCCGGGGCGGTCGAGGCCGAGGAGATGGCGGTGACGGGCGACGCCGCCGAGGGGTGGCAGGCGCAGGGCATGGCGCACGGGTGGAGCGGCGGTCGCCACCTGTGGGTGCGGGCGACCGAACCCGGACAAGGGGTGGAGCTCGAGGTCCCGGTCGCGGCGCCGGGTCGCTATCGGGTGCAGGTCCACCTCACCAAGAGCTGGGACTACGGCGTGCTCGAGCTGCGTGTCGACGGGGCGACGGTGGCCGAGGGGATCGATACCTGGGCGCCGAGCATCGAGCAGCTGCCAGCCGTGGATCTCGGTGTCCATGACCTGGAAGGGAGCTTCCGCCTCGGCGTGGTCGTGACCGGCTCCCACCACCAGTCCCGGCCACCCCACCACTACTTCGGCATCGACTGCGTGGTGATTTCGGGGTCAGACATCGATTAATTCGGGGTCAGACATCGATTTCTCAGCGGCTTCGGCCATCGCCGCCGGCTGGGGCAGAAGCTCCACCCGCGGAGGGTTCCTTGGCAGGACCCTCGTCGCGGGAAGAAATCGATGTCTGACCCCGAATTAGCTTCACCAGGGTGATTTCCGGCGGGGCGCCGACCCGCATGGGGGGGCCCCAGCAGCCGGTGCCGCGGTTGACGTGGATCCAGGTGCGGTCGGCGTGCCGGTGGGTGCCGCTGAGGTAGGGCTGCACCAACCGCGTCAAGCCGCCGAAGGGCCAGAGCTGGCCGCCGTGGGTGTGGCCGGCGAGCATCAGGTCCACTCCGGCGGCGGCCGCCTCCTCGATCTGGGCCGGCTGATGCGCCAGCAGCAAACAGACCCGCTCGGGGTCGCGACCGGCCAGGGCCGCTGCCAGATCCGGCGCGTGCTCCGGCCCGAAGGCGCCGCCGCGGAAGTCGTGCACGCCGGCGAGGTCGATCGCCGCGCCGTCGCGCTCCAAGGCGACGCGCTCGTTGCCCAGCACCCGGATGCCCAGGCGCTCGAACTCCGCCAGCCACGCCCGCACGCCCGAGTAGTACTCGTGGTTGCCGCTGACCAGGAAGCTGCCGAAGCGCGCCTGCAGCCCGGCGAGCGGCGCCACGTCCGGCCCCACCAGGTCGAGCGGCCCGTCGATCACGTCGCCGGTGATCGCGACCAGGTCCGGCGCCAGCGCATTGCAGCGCTCGATCACCCGCTGCAGGAAGGCGCGACCATCGATCGGACCGACGTGCAGGTCGCTGATCTGGACCACGCGCAGGCCGTCGAAGGCGGCCGGGAGCCGCGGCAATCGGATCTCCACCTCCTCCACCTGCAACTGCCCCGCCTCGCGCAGGCCCCAGGCGGTGGT
>CAZXTO010000162.1:0-7836 GCA_964643675.1 uncultured Planctomycetales bacterium | reverse complement strand
CCGGTTGGCGGCCTTCCCGCGTGGACCTATCCTGTCCTGCCTGAATCCGGCCGTCCCCGTAGCTCAGCAGGATAGAGCATCGGTTTCCTAAACCGAGGGTCGGGTGTTCGAATCGCCCCGGGGACGCCATCTGCCGATGCAGCAACGCGCCGAACACTTCATCACCTGCCCGCCGGGGCTGGAGGCGGTCCTGCACGCCGAGGCCAAGGCGCTGCGGCTGCCGAAGCTCGAGCAGCAGGTCGGCGGGGTGCGCTTCGTCGGCGGCATGGCGGAGGCCTGGCGGGCCAACCTGGAGCTGCGCACCGCGATCCGGGTGCTGCGGCGGCTGGAGCGCTTCGACTGCCCGGACGAGCAGACCCTCTACCGCACCGCCAAGGGCGTCGACTGGTCACGCTACCTGCGGCCGGAGGGCAGCTTCTTCGTCGACGCCCAGTGCCGCGAGACCGCGCTCGACCACTCCCAGTTCGTGGCCCAGCGGGTCAAGGACGCGGTGGTGGACTCGCTGCGCCGGTCCGGCGGCGAGCGGCCCTCGGTGGCCAAGGAGGACGCCGAGCTGCGCATCCACGCGCACCTGTGGCGCGACCGCTGCACGCTCTCGGTCGACACCTCGGGCGACTCGCTGCACAAGCGAGGCTGGCGCCAGTACCAGGGCTACGCTCCGCTCAGCGAGACCCTGGCGGCGGCGGTGGTGCTGCAGTCGGACTGGGACCGGCGCGCGCCGCTGATCGACCCCTTCTGCGGCTCCGGCACCATCCTGGCCGAGGCCGCGCTGATCGCCGCCGACGCCGCGCCCGGCTGCTTCCGCGGCTTCGGCTTCGAGCGCTGGCCCGGTCACGACGCGCGCGGCTGGCAGCGCCTGCGCGAGGCCGCCCGAGCGCGCGCCAAGATCCCGCCCAAGCTGCAGCTGATCGGCCGCGAACTCGAGGCTGATCACCTCGCCGGGGCCCACGCCAACGCCGAGGCCACTGGCTTCGGCGCGCGCTTCCGCTTCGAGCAGGGCGACGCGCGCGCCTTCCCCTGGAAGGCCGGCTGGAGCGCGACCATCGCCTCGAACCTACCCTACGGCAAGCGGGTGGGGGAGCCGGAGGAGCTCGACCGGCTGCACCACGAGTTCGGCGCCTCGCTGCGCCAGACTTGCGCCGGCTACGGCTTCGCGCTGCTGGTCGGCAGCCGCCAGTTCGCCCACCTGCTCGGCTTCCAGAAGTGGGACAGCCTGCCGATCCAGAACGGATCGCTGCGCTGCCGCTTGCTGCTCGGCCGGCTCTGAGCCGGACTCCCTGCCTGCGGCCTGCTCCCGGCCCTCAGCCCTCGGCCCGGTCGATCGCCTGCTCCAGCATCTCGATCAGCCGCTCGCGCTCGAAGCTGTAGTCCTGCTCCAGGTTGAGCTGCGCCACCTTCTCGAGCGCGGCGCGGATCGTGAGCTCGGCCTCGTAGGCGTTGGGCACCACCAGGTAGCGGCGCTTGGGCTCGTCGGCGGTCATGGCGTGCCAGAAGGCCTCGGCGACCGCGTCGGGCTCCTGGAAGGCGCGGCGGTCCTGGCTGCCGGCGAAGATGCCGTCGAGCTGACCTTGGTAGCGCGAGCCCTCGGTGGTGTAGCCGCGCTCCTTCAGGCGCTGCCCCATATTGGCGGTGATGCGCGAGCGGTAGTTGCCCGGCTCGACCACGCTGGCCTGCACGCCGAAGGGCGCCAGCTCGGCCACCAGCGCATCGGTGAAGGCCTCGACCGCGTGCTTGCTCATGCAGTAGGGCCCGCCGAAGCCCCAGGTCAGGAAGCCCGAGATCGAGCCGGTGGTGCTGACCCGGCCCTGGCTCTCGATCAGCAGCGGCGCGAAGGCCTTGGTCACGCGGTAGGGGCCGTACACGTTGACGTCCAACTGGAAGTCGAGGTCCTCCTCGCTCAGCTCGATCATCGGCGCGATCACCACCACGCCGGCGTTGTTGATCAGCCCGTCCAGGCCGCGGCCGCCGGCGCGCACGGTCTCGACCGCGGCCGCGATCTCTTCGGGCACGGTCACGTCGAGCCGCACCGCCTCGATGTTGTCGATGGCGTTCAGGGCGTCGAGGTCGGCCTGCTTGCGCGCGCCGGCGTAGACCCGCCAGCCGCGGGCGGCGAACAGCTCGGCGGTCTTGCGGCCGATGCCGGAGCTGGCGCCGGTGATCAGGACCGCGGGTTGCTCGGCTTCGCTGGCGGCCGGCAGAGCGGCCTCGGCCTGGGCGGGGAGCGGCGCGCTCAACAAGGCCGCAGCGAGCGGCGCCAGCGCGGCCGCGGTGAGCGGGAGCAGCGGAGCGGAGAGGGCGGCGAGGAGCGGGCGGAGGGCGACCATGCCGCCACCCTAGCGCTCAAGGCACGATCGTGAAGGAACGCGCCGCCGAGCTGAGGCGGCCGCTCAGGCCGGCGGAGTCGTAACTGAGCGCGGCCAGGTGCACGCTGCGGCCGAGGTGGGGCAGCAGCGCGCCGTGGCCGAACAGGGTCGCCTGGGCGTCGCCGTTCGGGTCGAGCTGGCCGCGGCCGTTGACCAGGTTGGCGGGGGACCAGCCGCTCGCCAATCGCAGCAGCAGCGGATCCTCGGTCAGCGGCACCTCGACCCCGCCCTGCAGGCTGGGGCCGGTGCCGGCGGCGCTCGCGAGCAGCAGGTAGGAGGCGCCGGCTTCCGTGGCGGGGAAGTCGAGCCGCAGGCTCACGGGAATCCCCGGCGTGGCGCTCAGCTCGGTGGAGTCGGCGTAGAGGTAGGGGCGAAAGGAGTGCACCACCACCGCGCCGGCGTCGTGGACCTGGCCGGATTCGCGCAGCGGCGCGCCGAGCGCGAGCTCGGGAAGGCCGTCGCCGTCGAGGTCGCCGAGGCCGGCGACCGCCCAGCCGAGCCGCTCCAGATCGGTGGGGCCGCGGAAGCTCCGCAGCAGGCTGCCGTCGGCGCCGCTGTGCAGATAGGCCACGCCGGCCCAGTAGCGGCCTTCCGGGTTCGCTTCGGGCGAGCCGACCAGCAGCTCCGGCACGCCGTCGCCGTCGAGGTCGCCGACCCCCGACACCGCGTGGCCGAGGTGGGCGTTGTTCCACTTGCCGTCGAAGCGGTAGCGCTGGCTGCCGGTGGCGCCGTCGTAGACGAAGGCGGCGCCGGCGCTGATCCGCCCGCCCGGCCCCAGCGCGGTCAGGGCGCCGACCATCTGCTCGGCGCGGCCGTCCCCGTCGAGGTCGCCGGCGCCGGCCACCGCGTGGCCGAAGAGGCTCTGGGGCCAGTCGCCGTCGTAGCGACGGATCAGGCTCCCGGTGGCGCCGGAGACCAGGTACACCGAGCCCGCCTCGAGCAAGCCGTTGGGGCTGGCGTAGGGGGCGCCGATCAGCAGCTCGGGCGCGCCGTCGCCGTCGACGTCGCCGACCCGGGCCAGCGAGCTGCCGAGCTCGTCGCCGTCCGCCGCGCCGTCGAACTGCCACAGCAGGGCGCCGGTGGCGCCGGAGTAGACGAAGGCGGTGCCGGCGTTGCCGCCCGCGCCGACCCAGCCGTCCGGGTCGCCGATCGCGAGCTCGGCGGCGCCGTCGCCGTCGAGGTCGTCGAGGAAGGCCAGCGCGCGGCCGAACTCGGAGCCGAGGCTGTGGACGCGGATCAGCTGGCCGGTCGCGCCCGAGTAAAGATCGACCACCGGCGTCGAGCCGCGGCCGACCAGGACATCAGGCACCCCGTCGCCGTCGGCGTCGCCGCCGGCGGCGATGGACTGGCCGAAGTACTCCAGGCTGAGCAGACCGGACCAGGACCAGATCAGCGCGCCGGTGGCGCCGGAATACACCCGCACCTCGCCGGCCACGTTCCCGCCGCCCCAAGGCGCGCTGGCGGCGAAGTCGTCCACGCCGTCGCCGTCGACGTCGCCGGCCGCGGCGATCGCGTAGCCGAGCTCGGCGTAGGGGCCGCCATGGTGTTCCTGCACGACCTCCCAGCCGCCGCCGACGAGCTGGGCCGGCAGCAGGGCGGGGAAGAGGAGCGGCAGGATCGTTCGGAGCAGGGTGGAGAGCGGCCGCATCGGTGCAGCTGCCAGCCTACCGCAGAACCCCGCCGTGCGCCGGCCCGCCGAGGGCGCCCCGCTAGAGCACCGGGATCGCCACCACCTCGGTGATCGTGCGCAGCACCGGCCCCGGCAGGGCGAAGGAGACCGCCGCCGCGTAGAGCGTGCTCCCGCTCGGAACCGCGGCCGGCACGGTCAGGGTGCTGGTGCTGCCGGCGCCGGCGTTCAGGCTGCCCATCAACGGACCGGGGATCATGCCCATCGTGGCCTGCAGGTAGGCGTCGTTGGCCAGGCCGAGCTGGTAGGCGCCGGCGAAGGGCAGCACGAAGCTCCCGGGAGCGCCCGCGACCAGCACGCCGAAGGACATGCCGTCCTCGTCGATCGGGAAGCGCTCGACGCCGAAGCTGACCGCGCCGCCGGGGGTGAAGTTGCCCTGCGGCAGGACCGCCGCGGTGCGCAGGCCGCCCGCGTAGAGGTGGTCGGCGCCGCTGTCGTCCGCCTGCCAGGCGGCGATGTGGTTCTTGTACTTCTCGTTGAAGGCCAGCTCGGCGAAGTCGGCGTCGCCGGTCTGCGCCGGGGACAGCTCGACCGGCGGCAACCAAGCCAGACCCTCGTCGCGGGTCACCGCCATCCACACCCGGTCGGGGGCGGCGCCGCTGGTCCAGACGACGCCCTGGAAGTCGGCCCGCCCGCCGATGCGCGGCTCGGCCCCGCCGGCCGTGGAGAGCTGGTTCTCGCTCCAGCTCGCGCCCTGGTCGACCGAGACCGCGGCGTAGATCTGGTCGGCGCCGCCGCGGTCGTCCTCCCAGGCGATCGACACGTTGCAGCCGCAGAAGCTCATGCTCGGGCGGTCGGTGTCGGCGCCGCTCTGCAGCACCCGCTCGAGGCTCCAGCTGGCGCCGAGGTCGGGGCTGTGGCGGAAGCGCAGCTCCTCGTCGAGCGCGGAGCTCGGCAGCTCGTCCTCGAGCCAGGCCAGGCTGAGCTGGCTGCCGTTGGCCATCAGCAGGATCGCGTCCTCGACGTCGCCGACGCCGGCGCCGGAGCCGTCGAGCTGGACTTCGGGCGCGGACCAGCTCTGGCCGGCGTCCATGCTGGCGCGGAACCACAGATCGTCCAGCGCGGCGGCGTTGCGGTCATCGCTCCAGGCCACGAAGACGCCGCCGGCGGAGGCGTCGAGGGCGAAGTCGTCGACGTCGGCCGGGCTGGAGGAGGCCTTCAGCGCCGTCCAGGTGGCGCCGCCGTCGGTCGAGGAGGCGATCCACAGCTCGTCGTTGCCGTTGTCGACCCGCTGGCCGACGTGGATCCGGCCGCCGTCCACCGCGAGGCGCGCTTGGGTGACGCCGTGGGCCGGCCCGTGCGGGTGCCCCTTGGGAAGCACGAGGTCGGCCGACCAGGTGGCGCCGCGGTCGTGCGAGACGGCGAACCAGGTGTCGTCCTGCGGAGTGGCGCCGGTGCTCAGGCGGGAGTCTCGCCAGCTGCAGTAGACCGAGTCGCCCTCGACCCGCAGCGAGTGGCCGGCGACCGACTTGGCCGCGGCGGTGGCGTCGCTGTCGATCCGCACCGCGGTCGACCAGGCCAGGCCGTGGCCGTCCGAGACCCGCACGTAGACGCCCTGGTCGGCGCCGTCCAGGTAGAGCACGGCGCTGAGGTCCTGGTCGGAGGCCACCGCGGGGCCGGAGATGCCCTGGGTCGAGGCCGGCGTCAGGTCCACCACCGGGCGCGGGCTCTGGCCGGGCAGCGCGGGGGCGAGCAGGAACAGGGCGGGGAGCAGGGCCGGGACGGGGCGCATCGGGAGCGTTGGAGGCGGCAGGAGGGGAGGGGATCAGGAGCGGAAGGGCCAAGCCGCGGACCGAGACCGCGGACCCGCAGGAGCCGTTGGCCTGGGATCCCTCTATTTCACCCCGGAATCGGCCCCCTCGCCAGCCGGAACCTGGGCCGGCGGGCCCAGCGTGAGGTCGGAGCAGTCGCCCAGCGGCCGCGGGTGGCGGCAGGAGGGGCAGGGGTCGGCGTGGCAGGCGGAGCCGCTCGGTCGCGGGATCGGCGCGCCGCAGTTCTGGCAGGGGTCCTGGGCGGGCGGCGGCGCGGGGGGCATGGTCCTCCCTTAGGCCGCCGCTAGGCTGGTTCCATGTCGGGCCCGTGGCGGATCGCGTCGGAGCTGGCGGCCCAGACGCCGCCCAGCCGCAACCGCGCCGCGGACTTCCTGCGCGCGGCCTCGATCCTGGTGGTGGTGTTCGGCCACTGGCTGATGGCGGCGCCCTTCATGCGCGAGGACGGCAGCCACATCGACCACATGCTGGCGGTGTCGCCGTGGACCCAGTGGCTGACCTGGGGCCTGCAGGTGATGCCGGTGTTCTTCTTCGTCGGCGGCTTCTCCAACGGCGTCACCTGGGAGGCGGCGCGCCGCGACCGCAAGCCCTACGCCGAGTGGCTGCACGGGCGGCTGCGCCGCCTGCTCGGCCCGGTGATGCCGCTGCTGGCCTTCTGGCTGGTCGGCGTGGTGATCGGCCACCTGGCCGGGGTGTCGGCCGACATGATCCGGATCGGCTCGCAGGTGGCGCTGGTGCCGACCTGGTTCCTGGCGGTCTACCTGGTGGTGATGTTCTTCGTGCCGTTGACCCGCGCCGCCTGGCGCCGCTTCGGCATGGCGAGCTTCTGGGCCCCGACGCTGGCCGCCGCCGCCTTCGACTCCGGCTACTTCGGGCTCGAGCTGCGCGCGCCCGGCTGGACCAATTACCTGCTGGTCTGGGTGGCGGTGCACCAGCTCGGCTACGCCTGGCACGCCGGCCACTTCGCGCGGCCCGCGCGGGCGGCGCTGTGGGCGGCCGGCGGCCTGGTGGCCTTGCTGGCGCTCACCGAGCTCGGTCCCTACCCGCGCAGCATGGTCGGCGTGCCGGGGGAGGAGATCAGCAACACCACGCCGCCGCACTTGCCGCTGCTGGCCCTGGCGGCGCTGCAATTCGGCCTGGCGATGCTGGGGGAGAAGCCGTTGCGCCGCTGGTTGGAGCGACCCCGCCCCTGGACCGCCACGGTGCTGATCAACGGCATGATCATGACCGTCTTCCTGTGGCACAGCACCATGATGATGCTGCTGTTCGGCCTGGCGATCCTGCTCGGCGGCGTCGGGCTGTGGCTCGATCCCGGGACCGGGGCGTGGTGGCTGGCCCGCATCCCCTGGATCGGCCTCTTCCTGCTGTGCCTGCTGCCCTTCCTGGCGGTGTTCGGTCGCTTCGAGCGGCCCAAGGGCGGCGGCGCGCTCACGCCCGCCTGGCGCCAGGTCCTCGGCGGCTGCCTGCTCACCGCCGGCCTGGCGCTGCTGGCCTACGGCGGCGCCGGCGCCGACAACGCCTTCGGTCTGGATTGGCCTGCCTTCGCGCTCTGCTTCACCGGCGCCGGCCTGGCCGGCGTCTTGCGCCTGCCCCGGCGCGCCGCCGCCTCGGGATCCTGAGCTCGGATTCGAGCGGCCCCAAGCCCCTCTCCCTCGGCTTCTGGGCCGAGCGGCGCCCGGTTATCGTCCCGGCATGCCGAGCCTGGATGACATCCGCGCCGCCGCCGCGCGCATCGCGCCGCTGGTCCGCCGCACCCCGGTCGAGCCCAGCGCCTGGCTGTCGGCCGAGACCGGCGCCGAGCTGCGGCTGAAGTTGGAGTGCTGGCAGCGCACCGGCTCCTTCAAGCTGCGCGGCGCCGCCAACAAGCTGCTGAGCCTGGCCCCGGAGGCCCTGCCGCGCGGCGTCGTCGCCGCCTCCACCGGCAACCACGGCGCCGCGGTCGCCCACGCCGGCGCCGCCCTCGGCTGTCCCGTCACGGTCTACGCCCCGACGACGGCCGACCCGGCCAAGCTCGCGG
>CAZXTO010000161.1:6741-7846 GCA_964643675.1 uncultured Planctomycetales bacterium | reverse complement strand
CGGATCCAGCCTCATCCTGCTCGCCCTGCCCTGGGTGAGCTGCGCCGAAGGGAGCGCCGACCCCCTTCCTCCGACCGCAGACCCGATCTCGGTCATCCTGGTCAGCCTCGACACCTGCCGCGCCGACCGCCTCACCCCCTTCGGCGGCCCGGCGCGCAACAGCCCCGCGCTCGACCAGCTGGCGCAGGAATCGGTGGTCTTCACCGACTGCCTCAGCCAGAGCAGCAACACCGCCCCCTCCCACCGCAGCCTGTTTACCGGTCAGTTCGTCCACCGCCATGGCCACGACCTCGACAGCTACCGGCGCTCCCCCTATTCCCTGGCTGGCCTGCTGCAGGACCGCGGCTGGAACACCGCGGCCTTCACCGGCGGCGGCTTCCTCGCCCGGGGGTATGGCTTCGAGGACGGCTTCGACACCTACGTCGACCGCGACGACGCCGGCGGCGCGAGCAAGCGGGGGCTGCGGACCATCCTCCCGCAAGCCGAGGAGTGGTTGCGGACCGCCGCCGCGCAGGAGGACCCCTTCTTCCTGTTCCTCCACACCTTCGACATCCACTGCCCCTATCAGGCGGAGGACCCGTGGGGGACCAACTTCACCGCCGGCTACGACGGCGACCTGCAGCTGGACAGCGCCTGCGGACAGGAGGACTTCCAGCAGATCCTCGACCGCGACCTCACCCAGGATCCCGAGGACTACCGCGCCGACCTCGAGTTCCTGAGCGACACCTACGACGCCGGCGTCGCGATGACCGACCACCTGCTGGGCGAGTTCCTCGACCGGTTGCGCGCCGACGGCACCCTGGATCGGAGCCTGCTGATCGTGCTCAGCGACCACGGCGAGAGCCTGGGGCAGCGCCGCCCCTACATCGGGCACAACCGGCTGTGGGAGGAGCAGCTGCAGGTGCCGCTCCTGATCCGCTTCCCCGACGGCGCCCACGGCGGCAGCGTATGCGCGGAGCCGACGATGCTGGTCGACGTGTTGCCGACGGTGCTCGAAGGGCTCGAGCTCGCCGCGCCGGCGGGTGTCCAGGGCGAGAGCCTGCTGCCGCTGCTCGACCAGGGCAAGAGCTACGAGGGTCGGCGCTTGCGGATCTCCCAGTTCCTG
>CAZXTO010000161.1:0-6641 GCA_964643675.1 uncultured Planctomycetales bacterium | reverse complement strand
CCAGTTCCTGCTGTTCGACCTGGAACAGGATCCGTTGGAGGAGCGCCAAGGCGCCGAGGAGCAGCGGCTCCACGCCCAACGCCTGCAGTCCCTGGTCCGGCAGTTCGGGAGCTGGCGGAAGCAGAGCGCGGGCGAGGACGGCCTCCACCGCGGGGAACGGATCCCCGGGGTGACCAGCGTCGAACAGACCGCTGCCCTCGAAGAGCTCGGTTACGTCGGCGGCTGACCGCGGTCAGCCCGGCTGACGGGGCGAACCTAGGATGAGGCCGTGCTGGCCCCCCTCGTCCTCAGCCTGCTCCCCCTCCTCCCTCCCCAAGACGACGCCGATTTTGCGGCGCAGGCCCAGGCCCTGCGCGAGGCGGAGTCCTGGTCCGAACTCGCCGCGCTGGCGGATGCAGCGGCGACCGAGCACGAGGTCCTGGCCAAGGCCTACCTGGCGATCGCCCGCGCCGGCGCGCAGGACTTCGAGGCCGCGGCCGCGGCGCTACTGGAGCTGAAGGACAGCGGCCTGGACCTGGACGCGGCACTCCCCGGGCTCGGCTCGCCGCTGGTCGAGGTGGTGAACACCACCTACATGCACTGCTGGGCCAACTTCGACCCGGCCTTCAACCGGAAGTGCTGGCAGCCCTTCTTCACCCACTTCGCCGACAGCCATTACGCGCCGGTCGCCGCCAGCCGGCTGATGATGGCGAGCCTCAAGGAGGGAGACGCGGCCGGAGCCGCGCCCTATCGCGACTTCTTCGAGCAGCGCCTGGAGGCGGCCCGCGAGGCTGGGGACGACCCGCTCGAAGCCGACCTGACCGGGCGCTTCGTCGACGGCCACCTGAAGGCAGGGGTCAGCGACGAGTCCGTGGCGAGGATGGCGGCGGAAGCCTGGGAGCAGGCGTGGAGCGCCGCATGCGCCCGCCACGACTTCGCAGGCCCGATCACCGGCGGCGAGCTGGACGAGGCGCAGCTCGCGGCGCGCCTGCAGTGCGAGCTCGACACCGACGACGCCTTCAACACCCTGGCGCGGGCGGTGGCGCTGGCCGGGATCGAGCCCGGTCCCGGCCACCCGCTCTACGAGATGGAGGTCGAGCCCGGCGTCCGCTTCACCGAGGTCACCGAGGAGCTCGGCCTGGGGGGGCTGCGGGCTGCCCGGGTGGCGGCGATGGACTTCGACGGCGACGGCGACCCCGACCTCTGCTTCCGCGGGCGCCTGTTCGAGAACCGCGAGGGCCGCTTCGTGGAGGTCGGCGACGAGCGCGGGATCACCCAGCGCGGCGCGGTCGCCCTGTGGGGCGACGCCGACGGCGACGGCGACCCCGACCTGCTGGTGGCGGGCGGCAAGCCCTTCCTGTACCGGAACCTCGGCAAGAAGGGGAAGTACGCCTTCGAGGACCAGAGCGCCGCCGCCGGCCTGGCCGGGATCCGGTTCGCCGCCACCCCCGAAGGCGCCGCCTGGGTCGACTTCGACGATGACGGCGACCTCGACCTCTACTTCGCGCTCTACGAGAAGCCGATGGGGGTCGGCCACCCCGACGTGCTGCTCGAGAACGACGGCCGCGGCGTCTACACCGACGCCAGCGCCGAGCTGGACGCGCTCGCCGAGGGCCCGGGTTGCGGCCGCGGCGTCTCTCCCGCCGACCTCGACCAGGACGGCGACAGCGAGATCTTCGTCTCCAACTACCGCCTGGACCCCAACCAGCTCTGGCAATGGAGCGGCGACGGCCTCGCGGACCGCGCCGCGGAGCTCGGCGCGAAGGGGGAGCGCCAACCCGCCGACGGGGAGTACTTCGGCCACACCATCGGCTCGGCTTGGGGCGACGTCGACGACGACGGCGACCTCGACCTGTTCTCGGCCAACCTGGCCCACCCGCGCTTCATCCGCCAGGGCTTCTCCAACCTGTCCTTCCTCGGCATCCAGCAGGAGGACGGCAGCTTCCGCGATGAGCGCGCGGCTCGCGGCGTGCGCTTCCAGGAGACCCACTCGGATCCGGCCCTGGTCGACATCGACAACGACGGCGACCTCGACCTGTCGCTGACCTGCATCTACGAGGGCGTGCCGTCCGCGCTGTACCAGAACGACGGCAGCGGCCGCTTCGCGCCGATCACCTTCCGCGCCGGCGCGGTCGCCTTCCACGGCTGGGGCCAGTCCTGGCTCGACTTCGACGGCGACGGCTTCCTCGACGTGATCTACGCCTCCGACGCCGGCGTGCGCGCCTTCCGCAACGGCGGCAACGACAACCACTACGCGCGGGTGGCCTTGAAGAGCAAGGGCCGCGACCTCGGCTACGGCGCCATCGTCCGGGTGGAGGGGACCGAGGAGGGCGCGCCGCCGCCGCGCGTCCGCCAGCTCCACAACGCCCGCGGCACCAGCTCGCAGGACGAAGCGGTGCTGCACTTCGGCCTCGGCGACTACGCCGGGCGCCTGCGGATCGAGGTGCGCTGGCCTGACACCGACCGCACCGAGTCGAAGACCCCGAAGGCGGACCGGGTCTATCCCTTCAAGCAGGTGCGCAAGGCGAAGTAGCGCCGGCTCCCCGGGCGGCGGTCCGCCGCCCGCTCAGGCCTCCGGCAGGGTGAAGCGCGCGACCACCGAAGCCGCCAGCGGCGGGTACTCCATCACCAAGCGGTGGCACTGGAACTCGTCCGGGTTCCAGTCCATCCGTCGGTAGACCTGGCTGCAGATCGCGGCGTAGTTCGGCACCAGCGGCGAGCTGACCACGCGCAGGCCGCTGCCGACCATCTGGCTGGGTTCGGCCAGCGGCAGGAGGTGAGATTGGGTCGGATCGGCGCCCAGGGGTTCGTCGCCGTAGAGGCGGCTGGCAGCGATCCAGCTCGGGCCACCGATCAGCGGCAGCTCTCGGTGCAGGAAGAGGTCGAACTGGAGGGTGCGGACCGGAGCGTCGATCGCACACTCGAATTGCCCCCAGTCGCAGCCCTCCTGGGCCTGCAAGGGCACCGCGGCGCGGTAGCCGCTGCCGAGGAAGAGATCGGCGACGCCCTGCTTGCCGATGCGCCCCTCGGCCAGCTCGTAGCGCAGGCCGTCCAGGCTCCTGACGCAGCGGATCGGCGGCAACGGGGAGCTGCAGAATTCCGACATCAGCTTCGGCCCCGGGTCGTCCTGGTAGCTCGGATCGATCGCGAGCTCGGGCGGCAGGTCGAGCTGGACCCGCTCCTCGTCGACGACTTCGCGCCGGCCGAGCGGCCAGATCGCGTCCGCGCGGTAGCGGGTCAGCCCCACCAGGCCGGTCAGGATGCTGACGTCGGCCATCCTAGGATCGGCCTCGGATGGGGCGAGGAAGTAGGCCCCAAGCCGGACCCGGGCCTCGATGCCCCAGATGCCGCAATTGCCGCGGAAGGCGGACTTCCGGCTGGCCAGCGGGGGCCGCGCGGCGTCCTGGGTCGAAGCCGCGGCCTCCAGCACCAACTCCAGGCCGGGCCGGTCTCCCACGTGGCGTTCGACCACCGCCTCGAAGTCCTCCATGGCCCGGCGCACCGCGAGCACCCGGTCTTCGGGCACGCCGCGGCCGCCGAGCTGGTCGAGGAACTGGAACAGCCCGCTCGCCGACGGCAGGTAGGGCTGGGCGGCGAAGGGATCCTCGGTCTGCAGCAGGCGCGAGAGCTTCCAGCCCAGGTTGCGCTTCAGGCCGTACTGGCGGGTGAGCTCCAGCGGCCGGTCGATCGCCACCCCGAGGGCCGTGAAGAGCTCGACCAGGACCCCGCGCAGCTCCTGCAGGGAGCGCTGGAAGTCTTCCTCGAAGGATGCGTCGGGCACGCGAGGCGCGGGGGGAGGCACGGGCAGCGGAGGCGGGTCGGACTCTCTTGGGGGGAGCTGGGACAGCGGAACGGGAGAGCCCCGTCCTGGCAGAACTCTAGGTTCCCAGCCGGCGGATGGGAACGGGCAGGTGCCGGGAGTTTCCAGGGTGACTCGGCCGAGGCCTGCAATAGATTATTTTCCCCAGGGAAGTTCGGATGCGATATTCTGGGCGATGCGCAACCGCCCACCCCAGCGATGGCGCCCCGTTTCCACCTCTCTTCCGCCCCAGAATGAGCCCCCTCCGCGTCTCCCCCTGCCGCGCCGCAGGATCGCGCCCCATCATGGTCGAGCAGAATCTGTAGGGGTTTCTCTCGTCCACGGGCGGCAGCCTCCTGGGGTTCGCCGCCCATTTTCCATCCCTCGGGCGGGTGAGCAGCGCGCCCGCGCAGCCGGGCTGGTGGGCCGCCCAGGACTTGAACCTGGAACCAACGGATTATGAGTCCGCTGCTCTGACCATTGAGCTACCGGCCCGGCCCGACGCGGCGGATTGTAATCCCACTCGGCCCTTCCCCGCCCAAGGGCGGCCAGCGAGGGCTTCGATTCTGGTTTATCCTTGGGCGACGGCCGCTATCGCGATGCTCATCCCCCTCATGCTCCTCGCCGCCCAAGGAGGCGGTTACGACCTCGAAGGAGGCGCCCACTGGGACGGCTACGGCCGCACTGCCTTCTTCCTCCAGGACATCACCGGGGACGGCGTGGCCGAGTTCGGCACCTCCGCCTTCTGCCAGGACTCTGGCGGGGTCAATTCCGGCGCGGTCTACCTCTACGACGGCGCCACCCGCACCCAGCTGCGCCGCCACATCGGCCCCAAGTGCAACGTGCGGCTGGGCGAGGCGGCCTGCGCCACCGGCGACCTGGACGGCGACGGCTTCGAGGACTACGCCTCCGGCGCCCGCTACACCGACTTCAACGGCAGCCACTGCGGCTCGGTCTACGTCTGGTCGGGAGCGGACGGCCTGGAGTGGCTGCGCATCGACGGCACCGCTCCGGACGAGGAGTTCGGCACCGCCCTGGCCTCGGTCGGCGACCTCGACGGCGACGGCACCCGCGACCTGCTGGTCGGCATGCCCGGCGCCTTCGGCCGCAAGGGCGGCGCCCGGCTGCACTCCGGCCGCACCGGCGCCCTGATCCGCACCCACTACGGCTCCGCCACCACCGGTGAGTTCGGCGCCGCGGTCGCCTCGCTGCGCGACCTCGACCAGGACGGGTACGGCGATTACGCCATCGCCTCGCCCTCGGCCTACCAGGGCGCCGGCCGGGTCCAGGTCTACTCCGGAGCCACCGGGGTCGAGATCGGCCACCGCACCGGCGGCGCCAGCAACCGCCGCCTGGGGACCACCCTGGTCTCCCCCGGCGACTGCGACGGCGACGGCTACGACGACCTCCTGATCGGCGAACCCGGCCTGCAGGCGGTGCACCTCTATTCACCGGCCCTCGACGCCCTGATCCGCAGCCACGAGCTGCCGCGCGCCCTCGGCGACCGAGGCTTCGGCCGCGCGGTGGGCCGCTGCGGCGATGTCGACAACGACTTTCACGCCGACTACCTGCTCGGCGTGCCCGGCCACTGGAACGGCGTCGACTATGTCGCCGCGGGCGGCCCCGCCCTGCTGGTCTCCGGCCTCGACGGCAGCCTGCTCGAGCTCTTCCCCCCGACCGGGCCCGACGACGGCTTCGGCTTCGCCCTCACCGGCGGTGAGGACCTCGACGGCGACCGCCGCCCCGACTACCTGATCGGCGCCCCCGCCTACGGCGACCTGCTGCAGTACGCCCCCGGAGCGCTCTGCGTGCGCTTCGGCACCGTCGGCGGCTGAAGGCATCCGGTCATGGGTGGCTGGGCCGCGACCAGGCGCTCCATGGCCGTCGGCGGCATCGGGATTTCCTAGCGAAGAACTTCTCCGCAAGTCAACCAGGAGGTCTTGTTTCAGGGCCTGAATCGACTGTCGGAACAAGAATGTCGCAAATTTCCTGTACTCCTGAGGAGTTTTCGGCGCTTTGTTCCATAGGGATGGAGGGACGCCAAGCTCCCGGAGTCCGCAACCTATGGGGATGGGAAGCGGACGTGGGATGCGGGGGCTTGGCTCCCACCTCACTCGAATCGAGATATCCGATTGCCGGCCTCCCTCAAGGCCGGCGTCTCGTTCGCTGGAAGGGGCCGGACCCGCACCCGCCTTATCCTGGGGCATGCTCCGGCCCCGGCACTCGTGCGCACTCCCCAGCCCCACCCTCCGCACCGGCGCCGAGCTCCTCGCGGCCTGGGGCCTCACCCTCTGCAGCTTGGCCTCCTGCGCCGGACCGGCGTGCGCGCCTCCCGATGCCGACGAACTCCGGATCGGCATGATCGCGGATTGCCAGTACGCCGATCGGGATCCGGCCGGAGAGCGCCGCTACCGCGACTCGACCGCCAAGCTGCGGGACTGCGTGGCCGACCTGGCGGACGAACCGCTGGCCTTCGCGGTCCACCTGGGCGACTTCATCGACCGCGGCTGGGAGAGCTTCGACGCGGTCCAGCCGGTCTACGCCGCGCTGCCCTTCCCGGCCCACCACGTGCTCGGCAACCACGACTTCGAGGTCGCCGACGCCCGCAAGGCCGAGGTGCCGGAGCGTCTCGGCATGCCTTCCCGCTACTACGACTTCACCCGGACGGGTTGGCGCTTCGTGATCCTGGACGGCAACGACCTCAGCCTGCACGCCTGGCCGGCCGGCAGCAGCGCCTGGCGAGGCTCCGCCGCCTACCACCTGGAGAAGGTCCCTGATGCCCCGACCTGGAACGGCGGGATCGGCCCTCAGCAGCTGGCCTGGCTGGAGGCGACGCTCGCCCGCGCCGACGCCGCGGGCGAGC
>CAZXTO010000160.1:0-7850 GCA_964643675.1 uncultured Planctomycetales bacterium | reverse complement strand
GGCCAGGCTCACTCGGTGAAGAGCTCCTGGAAGTCGGTCTGGCGCTCCTGCAACTCGACCGCGGCGGCCTCCCAATCGACCTCCATGGCGCGGAAGTCCCGGCCCGGCATCTTCACGTGCGCCGGGGCGGGGACGCCCGGGCGCAGCGGGATCTGCTCGGAGTCGGCGTTCGCCAGCAGCTCCTCGACCTCGGCCGAGAGCACGAAGTCGATGAAGCGCTGGGCGGCTTCCGGGTGGCGCGCGCCCTGGATCATGCAGACCGTGTTCGGGATCAGCAGGGTGCCCTTGCCGCCTTCTTCCTGGTCGGGATAGAGCACCTCGACCGGGTGGCCGTTGCGGCGGGCGGCGGCGGCGTCGTCGGTGTCGGTCATGCACCAGCCGAAGTCGCGGTCCTGGGACACGCGGCGCATGACGTCGGCGTTGCCCTTGCCGATGTGCAGGCCGCTGTCCTTGGCCCGCTGCAGCCAGCCGAGCACCTCCTCCTTGCCCTGTTGCTGGCTGAGGACCGAGAAGTGGGTCAGGGTGGTGCCGGTGAGGGGGGCCGCCATGCCGCCGTTGGCGGCCAGCTCCGGCAGGATCAGGTCCTCGATCCGGCTGGGGGGGCCGCCGGCGTCGTCGGTCAGCTCCGGCAGGTACATGATCACCCGGGCGCGGGCGGCGAAGCCGGTCCAGTGCCCCTCGGGGTCCTTGAAGGTGTCGGGGATGCCGGCGGCCTCGGGGCTGGCGTAGGCCTGGGTCAGGCCAGCGTTCTTGAGCCGGATCGTGTGGGCGATCTCGTTGTTCCAGTAGACGTCCGCCCGCGGCCGGTCCTTCTCCAGGATGATCTTGTTGACCATGCCGACGGTCTTGTTGCGCTCGACGTCGAATTGGGGCTGGACCACCAGCCCGGTGCGCTGTTCGAAGAGCTCCAGGATGCGCTCGGAGTGGACCTGGTCGAGGGAGCAATAGACCACCAGGTCGGGCTCTCCGGCGCCGGTGCAGGAGAGCGGCGCCAGGGCGGCGAGCAGCAGTGCGGGGGTGAGGACGGATCGCATCGGGCGGAGATTAGCAAGGTGCGTGCCGGGCCCGTTCCCGGGGCCAGGCGCCGCAGGGGTTACTGGGGGGAAACGGCGCGGCGCGAGCGTAGAATGCCGTCGCCATGACGCAGACCGTCCCCCCGCTGAAATTGGCCTCGAGGATGTCCCGCCTGGGCACCGAGACCGCTTTCGAAGTCCTCGCCCGGGCCAAGGCGCTGGAGGCCCAGGGGCGCAGCATCGTCCACCTGGAGATCGGCGAACCCGACTTCGACACCCCGGCCAACGTGGTCGAGGCCGGGGTCAAGGCGCTGCAGGAGGGCTGGACCCACTACGGGCCGGCGGCCGGGCAGCCGGACTTCCGCGAGGCCATCGCCGACTACGTCGGCCGCACCCGCGGGGTGACGGTCGGCGCCGACGAGGTCTGCGTGGTCCCCGGCGGCAAGCCGATCATGTTCTACGCCCTGCTGGCGCTGGTCGAGAAGGGCGACGAGGTCATCTACCCCAACCCAGGCTTCCCGATCTACGAGTCGATGATCGAGTTCTCGGGCGCCAAGGCGGTGGCCTGCCCGCTGCGCGAGGTGAACGGCTTCGCCCTCGACCCGCAGGACGTGATCTCGCGCCTGACGCCGAACACCAAGATGGTGATCCTGAACTCGCCGGCCAACCCGACCGGCGGCGTCACCGGCCGCGAGCAGCTCGAGGAGGTCGTCGCCGCGCTGCGCGATCGTCCGGACGTCTGGATCCTCAGCGACGAGATCTACAGCCGCCTGCTCTACGACGGCGAGGAGCACGTCAGCCCGCTCAGCGACCCCTCGGTGCGCGACCGCATCATCCTGCTGGACGGCTTCAGCAAGACCTACGCCATGACCGGTTGGCGCCTTGGCTACGGGGTCATGCAGCCGGAGCTGGCGGCGATGGTCACCAAGCTGATGGTGAACTCCAACTCCTGCACCGCCGCCTTCACCCAGCGCGCCGGGCTCGAGGCGATCACTGGCGACCAGTCCGCGGTCGAGACCATGCGGACCACCTTCGACGAGCGCCGCAAGCACATCGTCCAGCTCCTGAACGACGTGCCAGGCTTCTCCTGCCACCTGCCGAAGGGCGCCTTCTACGTGTTCCCGAACGTCCGGGACACCGGCCTGAGCAGCGACGAGCTGCAGAAGCGGATCCTCAACGAGGCCGGCGTCGCCTGCCTCGCGGGCACCGCCTTCGGGGCCGAGGGCGAGGGCTACCTGCGCTTCTCCTACGCCGCCTCGATCGAGACCATCGAGGAAGGCGTCCGGCGGGTGCGCGGCCTGGTCGAGTCTCTCTGATGGGTCTGCGCTTCGCGGACTTCCGCTCGGACACGGTCACCACGCCGACCCCGAGCATGATGGAGGCCATGGCTTCGGCCCGCGTCGGCGACGCCGTGCTCGGCGACGACCCGACCGTGATGGAGCTGGAGCAGCGCTTCGCGACCCTGTTCGGGCACGAGGCGGCGATCTTCACGCCCTCCGGCACGATGTCGAACCAGTGCGCGATCGCGGCCCACATCGAACCCGGTGAGGAGGTGATCGTCGAGTCCGACGCCCACATCTTCATGTACGAGGGCGGCGGCTTGGCGCGGGTGGCCGGCGCCCACGTGCGCACCATCGCCGGCGACGCCGGCATGCTGCCGGTGGACGAGGTCCGCGCGGCCGTGCGGCCGCCCTCGGTGCACATGCCGCGCACCGCGCTGGTCTGCGTGGAGCAGACCCACCTGCACTCGGGCGGCTCGATCCTGCCGATGAGCTACCTCGAGTCGCTGCGCTCGCTGAGCCTGCAGCTGGGCCTGCCGGTCCACGTCGACGGCGCGCGCATCTTCAACGCCCTGGCCGAGACCGGCATCGATCCGGCCGACTACGGCGCGATGTGCGACTCGCTGTCGGTCTCGCTCTGCAAGGGGCTCTCCTGCCCGGTGGGCAGCATGCTGATCGGCAGCGGCGCCTTCATCGAGCGGGCCCGGCGGGTGCGCAAGTGGCTCGGCGGCGGCATGCGCCAGGCGGGCTACCTGGCCGCCTGCGGGCTGACCGCGCTGGACGAGGTGCTGCCCTTGCTCAGCGACGACAACGCCCGCTGCCGCAAGCTCGGCGGCGCGATCCTCGGCCTGCCCGGCCTGCAGATCGCGCAGCCGAACATCGACACCAACATCCTCTTCGTCGAGGTGACCCACCCGGGCCTCGACGCGCCGATGGTCGAGGTCGCCCTCAGCGACCGCGGCGTCCTGGCCCTGGCCATGGCCGACCGCATGCTGCGCTTCGTCACCCACCGCCTGGTGAGCGACCCGGACGTCGACCGCGCCGCCCAGGCCCTGCAAGAAATCGTCACCGCTACCCCTCGCGACTGAACCATGTCCGTCTTCAAGGCCTACGACATCCGCGGCACCTATCCCGACCAGATCGACGCTGACCTCGCCCGGCGCATCGGCCGCGCTTACGCCGACTTCCTCGGCAAGGGCCCGGTGGTGGTCGGCCGCGACATGCGCACCATGGCGCCCGAGATCCAGGGCGCCTTCATCGACGGCGTGCGCGACGGCGGCGTCGACGTGATCGACGCCGGCCTGACCTCCACCCCCCAGCTCTACTTCGCAATCGGCCACCTCGGGGCGGCCGGCGGGGTGAACGTCACCGCCAGCCACAACGCCTCGCAGTACATCGGCTTCAAGCTGTGCCGCGAGCAGGCCAAGCCGATCAGCGCCGACGACGGCATCCTCGACCTCGAGCGCATGGCCACCGCCGCCGAACAGCCGGCGCCGAAGGCCGCCCGCGGCGGCATCGAGCAGGTGGACGTGATGGCCGCCTACCTCGACCACGTCATGCAGTGGGCCGACCTGGCGCGGCCGATGAAGCTGGCCAGCGACGCCGCCAACGGCATGGCCGCCCACACCTTCCCGGGGGTGCTGGCGCGCCTGTCCGAGGTCGAGCACCACGGGCTCTACTTCGAGCTCGACGGGAGCTTCCCCAACCACGAGGCCAACCCGCTCAAGAAGGAGAACCTGGCCGACCTGATCGCCCTGGTGGGGGAGTCCGGCGCCGAGCTGGGCGCCGCCTTCGACGGCGACGCCGACCGCTGCTGCTTCGTCGATGAGAAGGGCCGCGCCATCGGCAACGACATCATCACCACCCTGGTGGCGCGCGACGTGCTGCGGCGCGAGCCCGGGGCGGCGATCGTCTACGACCTGCGCAGCTCCTGGATCCTGCCCCAGACGGTGCTCGCCGGCCAGGGCAAGCCGGTCAAGGAGCGGGTCGGCCACAGCTTCCTCAAGGCGCGCATGCGCGAGCACGACGCCCCCTTCGGCGGCGAGCTGAGCGGCCACTACTACTTCCGCGACAACTGGTTCGCCGACAACTCGGAGATCATCCTGCTGTCGGTGATGAACCTGCTGTCGCGCAGCGACAAGCCCTTCAGCGCCATGCTCGATGAGCTGATGCCCTACCACTCGACCGGGGAGGTCAACTTCCAGGTCGCGGACAAGGCGGCGGCGATCGCCAAGCTCAAGAGCCACTTCGGCGACGGCCAGCAGGACGAGCTGGACGGCATCACCATCGCCTTCGGTGAGCCCGGCAGCCAGGGCTGGTGGTGGGTGAACCTGCGCGCCTCGAACACCGAGCCGCTGCTGCGCATGAACCTGGAGTCCGATCGGCGCGAGGTCATGGAGGCCCGCACCAAGGAGGTCTTCGAGGTCCTGGGCGTCGAGCCGGCGTAGGCGCCCGGGCATGACCAGCAAGCAGATCCGCATCCTGGGCGTGCCGATGGACCTCGGCGCCAGCCACCGCGGCACCGACATGGGGCCGAGCGCGCTGCGCATCGCCGGCGTCTCCAAGGAGCTGCGCCGGCTCGGCCACACCGTCGAACGCGAGCAGGACATCATGGTCCCGGCGATGGAGACCCGCACGCCGAAGGACCACGAGCGGCGCTTCCACCGCGAGATCCTCCACGTCTGCGAACGCCTCGCCGTGCGCACCCAGCAGATCCTCGACGAGGGTTCGACCCCGCTGGTCTACGGCGGCGACCACTCGATCGCGATGGGCACCGTGGCCGGGGTCTCGGCGCACTTCCGGGCCCGCCAGGAGGACTTCGGCCTGATCTGGTTCGACGCCCACGGCGACATGAACACGCCGCGGTCGAGCCCCTCCGGCAACATCCACGGCATGCCGCTGGCGCACCTGCTGGGCATGGGCGACCCGGAGCTGGCCGGCATCGGCGGCTTCGCGCCCAAGGTCAAGCCGGAGCACGTCGCCCTGATCGGCCTGCGCGACATCGACGCCGGCGAGCGCAAGATCATCCGCGACTCCGGGGTGCACGCCTACACCATGCGGGAGATCGACGAGCGCGGCATCGGCGCGGTGGTCAACGAGGCGATCGGCTACGTCAGCGACGGCACCGCCGGCTTCCACCTCAGCTTCGACGTCGACGGCCTCGATCCGGAGGTCGCGCCGGGCGTGGGTACCCCGGTGCCGGGCGGCGTCGACTATCGCGAGGCGCACCTCCTGATGGAGTGCATCGCCGACTCCGGCAAGCTGCGCTCACTCGAGGTGGTGGAGCTGAACCCGGTGCTCGACGAGCGCAACCGCAGCGCCGAGACCATGAAGCACCTGATCTGCAGCGCCTTCGGCCTGTCGATCCTCTGAGCCGTCTCAGCGGCGGCTGGCCAGGTAGCGCTGGAAGCCGTCGATGTCTTCGCGCTCGCCGAGCACCAGGAGCGAGTCCCCGGGCTGCAGCGGCTTGTCCGCCCGCGGATTGAAGGCGCGCGTGTCGTCCGGGTGGTGCACCGCCACCGCGATCAGGCTGAAGCGGCTGCCTAGCCGCAGCTCGGCCAGGGTGCGCCGGTCCTCCGGCAGGTGGGCAGGCAGCTGAACCTCCTCGAAGATGACCTCGTGCTGGCTGTCACCCAGGGCCAGGTCGGCCAGGTCGACCGCGCTGGGGCGGAGGAAGGCCTGGGCCAGGCGCATGCCGCCGAGCTGGTAGGGCGGCACCACCCGGTCCGCGCCCACCCGCCGCAGCTGCCGCTCGCTGCGCGGGTCCTCCGCTCTGGCGACGATGCGGCAGCCGGGGTTGCATTGGCGGGCGGTGAGGGAGATGAAGACGTTGTCGGCGTCGGTGCCGACCGTCGCGATCACGCCGGCGGCCCGTTCCAGGCCGGCGGTGAGCAGCAGCTCCTCGTCGGTGGCGTCGCCGAGCAGGCAGGGGACGTCGTGCGCCCGCAGGTCCGCGATCACCTCTTCCTGGTGGTCGATGACCACGAATTCGCGACCCGAGGCCTCGAGTTCCTGGCGGACGACCTGGCCGAGGCGTCCGTATCCGCACAGGATCACGTGGTCGGAGAGCGTCTGGATGACTTTGTGCATGCGTCGTTCGAGCCGCCGGGGGAGGTTGGCCAGGGTCGCCTGGGCCACCAGGCCGCCGGCGAAGAAGAAGGTGGTCACGCCGGCGGTGATGACCCCCACCGTGAAGATGCGGCCGGCGTCGCTGAGCACCCGGGTCTCCTCGTAGCCGACCGTGCTCACCGTGATCACCGTCATGTAGACGGCCTCGAGGAGGGACATGTCCTCGATCACCAGGTAGCCGAGCGAACCCAGCACGAGGACGGCCCCAACCCATACTCCGAGCAGGCGCAATTCCCATGCGGCGAGGCGGTGTTCCAGGCGGCTCTTCCTCAACTTCGCAGATTCTAACGGCACCGCCCTACAATCAGGCCGGTTCATGGATGCGCGCCTCGAGCCCCTGGTGGAGAAGCTGCCGGCCTGGTTGATGCCGGGCGGGCCGGAGTCCGACGTGGTCGTCGCCAGCCGGTTGCGCCTGGCCCGCAACCTCGAGGACCGGAGCTTCCCGTCCTTGCTCAAGACCGAGCAGGCCCGCGAGATCTGTCAGGCGGCGCGGGACCGCTTGTCCTCCTTCTTCGAGGGGGGCTTCGTGCTCGAGCCGAGCGGGCTGGAGGGCGCCGACGCCGACCTGCTGGTGGAGCGGAGCCTCGCCACCCGCGACCTGCTCGACGCGCCGCGGCCGACCCTGGTCCTGTTCAACCAGGAGGAGAGCGTGGGCTTGCTGGTGAACGAGGAGGACCACTTCCGGATCCAGGCCTTCGCCAGCGGCCTCAACCTCCAGGTGGCGGTGCGCTGCGCGCGGCCGCTGGCCATGGAGATGGCGCGCAGCTTCCCGCTCGCCCGCAGCGCTCGCTATGGCTGGTTGACGGCCTGCCCGACCAACGCCGGCACCGGGCTGCGCGCCTCCTTGTTGCTGCACCTCCCGGCCCTCTCACGGGCGCGGATCCCGCTGCAGCGCATGCTCCAGACCGCGCAGAAGTCCTTCCTCGCGGTGCGCGGCGTGCACGGGGAGGGCAGCCGGGCGCTCGGTCATCTGTACCAGATCAGCAACCAACGCACCCTCGGCAGCGACCTCTCCCAGCAGCTCCACGTCATCGAGGACTTCGGTCGGGAGGTCACCCGCTACGAGCGCGAGGTGCGCCAGGCCTTGCTCCGCGAGGAGGCCAACCGGCGCGGCCTGGCCGAGGACCTGGAGCGGGCCCACTCTCAGCTGAAGGAGTCCGAAGGCATCTCGACGGCGGAAGCCCTCGAGGCGCTGAGCACGCTCCGCCTCGGGGTGCTGAGCGGCCTCGCCGAGGACCTCGGGGTGGCGCTGGATCCGGTGCGTCTCCTGACGGATTCCTTCCAGATCCAGCCAGGTCACCTGCAGGCTAGGATCGGCCTCGAGCTCGACCCCGACCAGAGGGACGCGAGCCGCGCCCGCTTGCTGCGCGACTCCCTCGGTTTGTAGGCCGCGGTTTGGCGGCGGGCCGCGGAGCGGACCGGCTCGGGC
>CAZXTO010000159.1:0-7857 GCA_964643675.1 uncultured Planctomycetales bacterium | reverse complement strand
GATCGCCGGCCTGGCCCCGGTGCCGACCGTCTGCTACCCGAACGCCGGCCTGCCGGACGAATTCGGCGAGTACCGCCAGGACCCGGAGACCATGGCGGCGCTGATCCGCGGCTTCGCCGAGCAGGGCCTGGTGAACCTGGTCGGCGGCTGCTGCGGCACCACCCCGGAGCACGTGCGGGCGATGGTGGCGGCGGTCGACGGCGTCGCCCCGCGGACGCCCTCGGCGGCCGACGGCCTGCCGCGCTTCAGCGGCCTGGAGGCGGCGGTGATCCGCCCCGACTCGAACTTCGTCAACGTCGGCGAGCGCACCAACGTCACCGGCTCGCGCCGCTTCGCCAAGTTGATCCTCGGCGACGACTACGAGGCCGCGGTGGCCGTGGCGCGCCAGCAGGTCGAGAACGGCGCCCAGCTGATCGACGTCTGCATGGACGAGGGCATGCTCGACGGGGTCGCGGCGATGCGCCGCTTCCTGCGCCTGCTCGCCGCCGAGCCCGACGTCGCGCGGGTGCCGATCATGATCGACAGCTCGCGCTGGGAGGTCCTCGAGGAGGGGCTGAAGAACGCCCAGGGCAAGTGCGTGCTGAACTCGCTGTCGCTGAAGGACGGCGAGGACGAGTTCCGCCGCCGGGCGCGGCTGGCGCGCCGCTACGGCGCCGCCGTGGTGGTGATGGCCTTCGACGAAGCGGGCCAGGCCACGACCTGCGCTCGGCGCATGGAGATCGTCGAGCGCAGCTGGGCGATCCTGGTCGGCGAGCTCGGCTTCGCGCCCCAGGACCTGATCTACGACCTCAACGTGCTGGCGATCGCCACCGGCATCGAGGAGCACGACGACTACGCCCGCGACTTCCTGGAGTCGGTGGCCGAGCTGAAGCGCCGCCACCCGGACTGCCTGGCCAGCGGCGGCGTCAGCAACCTGAGCTTCGCCTTCCGCGGCGTCGACGCGGTGCGCGAGGCGATGCACTCGGTCTTCCTCTACCACGCGGTGCGCGCCGGGCTGGACCTGGGCATCGTCAACGCCGGCCAGCTGGCGGTCTACGACGAGCTCGAGCCGGAGCTGCGCGAGCGGGCCGAGGACGCGGTGCTGAACCGCCGCCCCGACGCCACCGAGCGGCTGACGGCGCTGGCCGAGACCCTGCGCGGGCAGGGCGGCGCGCGCGCCGAGGCCTCGCTGGAGTGGCGCGAGCAGCCGGTGGCGGAGCGCCTGCGGCACGCCCTGGTGCACGGCCTGGCCGACTACGCCGAGCAGGACGCGGCCGAGGCCATGGAGGCGCTCGGCTCGCCGCTGGCGGTCATCGAGGGGCCGCTGATGGCCGGCATGGACCGCGTCGGCGAGCTGTTCGGCTCCGGCCAGATGTTCCTGCCGCAGGTGGTCAAGAGCGCCCGCGTGATGAAGAAGGCGGTGGCCTGGCTCGAGCCGCACTTCGAGAGCGCCGGCGACGGCCCGCGCGAGGCCCGCAGCACCATCGTGCTCGCCACCGTGAAGGGCGACGTGCACGACATCGGCAAGAACATCGTCGGCGTGGTGCTGGGCTGCAACGGCCACCGCGTGGTCGACCTCGGCGTGATGGTCGCGGCCCAGGACATCCTGGCGGCGGCGCGGGCCGAGGGCGCCGACCTGCTCGGCCTGAGCGGGCTGATCACGCCCTCGCTGGAGGAGATGCGCCACGTCACCGCCGAGCTGGAGCGGGAAGGTCTGGAGCTGCCGCTGTTGATCGGCGGCGCCACCACCTCCCCCGCCCACACCGCGGTCAAGCTGGCGCCGGAGCGCGCCGCGCCGGTGGTGCACGTCGCCGACGCCTCCCGCGCGGCCGGCGTCGCCGCCAGCCTGCTCTCGGAGGAGCAGCGCGCGGCCTTCCTGGAGCAGAACCGGCGCGAGCAGGAGCGCCGCCGCGAACGCCACGCCGGCGGCGGCGAGCGCCGCAAGCTGCTCAGCCTGGAGGAGGCCCGCGGCCGCAAACCGCGCTTCGACTGGAGCGGCGAGGCCGTCGCGCGACCGCGCCGCCCGGGCCTGCACCGGTTCGAGGACGAGCCGCTGGCCGGCCTGGAGCCGCGCATCGACTGGACCCCCTTCTTCCAGACCTGGGAGCTGCCCGGGCGCTACCCGGCCCTGCTCGAGGACCCGGCGGTCGGCGAGCAGGCCCGGTCCCTGCACCAGGACGCCCGCGAGCTGCTGGAGCAGTGGAAGCGGAGCGGCGCGGTGCGCGCGGCCGGGGTCGCCGGCCTGTTCCCGGCCGCCGCCGAGGGCGACGAGCTGGTGGTCTACACCGACGAGAGCCGCGGCGCCGAGCGCGCCCGGCTGCCGATGCTGCGCCAGCAGCGCCGCGGTCGCGCCGGCACCACCAACCTGTGCCTGGCCGACTTCGTCGCTCCGCGCGAGAGCGGCGCCGAAGACTGGATCGGCCTGTTCACGGTCACCGCCGGCCTGGGCCTGGACGAGGTCGTCGCCGCCGCCGAGGCCGAGCACGATGATTACCGCGCGATCCTGGCCAAGGCCCTCGCCGACCGCCTGGCCGAGGCCTACGCCGAGCGCCTGCACGAGCGGGTGCGGCGCGAGCTGTGGGGCTACGAGACCGGCCCCGAGGCCGACAACGAGGCGCTGATCGCCGAGGCCTACCGCGGCATCCGCCCCGCCCCCGGCTACCCGGCCTGCCCCGACCACGGCCTCAAGCGCAGCATCTTCGAGCTGCTCGAGGCCGAAGCGGTCACCGGCGCGCGCCTCACCGAGACCCTGGCGATCGCACCGGCGGCCTCGGTCTGCGGCCTCTACCTGGCCCACCCGAAGGCCTGCTACTTCGGCGTCGGCCGCCTCGGCCAGGATCAGCTCGACGACTACGCCGCTCGCGCCGGGGTCGAGGCGGCGGCCCTGGCCGGTCGCCTGGGCCTGCTGGCCGACGCCCCGCCGGCTCAGACCGCCGCCAGCGGGATGCCGTAGGCCTGCTCGGTGACGCCGCGGATCGAGCGCAGGAAGGCCTGCGCCGTCAGCGGCGCGCCGGTGACGCGCTCGACCAGCTCCATCGCCGGCCACCGCGAGCCGGCGTCGTGCACGTGCTCGCGCAGCCACTCCCGCAGCGGCCCGAATTCGCCGCGGGCGAAGTTGGCCTCCTGGTCGCCGAGCGCGGCGGTCGCGGACTCGTAGAGCTGGGCGCAGATCAGGTTGCCGAGGGTGTAGGTCGGGAAGTAGCCGAAGGCCCCCATCGCCCAGTGGATGTCCTGCAGCACGCCCTCGGCCGGGTTCGCGGGCCGGATGCCGAGCAGCTCCTGGTAGGCCTCGTCCCAGGCCGCCGGCAGCTCGTCGATGGCGATCTCGCCGGCGAACAGCCGCCGCTCGATCTCGAAGCGCACCGCGATGTGCAGGTTGTAGGTGCCCTCGTCGGCCTCGACCCGGATGAAGCTCGGCTTCACGGTGTGCAGCGCCGGCCACAGCTCGTCGATGCTGCGCTCGGCGGCGTCCGGGAAGTGGCGCTCGAAGCGCGGCATCGCCCACTGCCAGAAGGCGCGCGAGCGGCCGACCACGTTCTCCCACAGCCGCGACTGCGACTCGTGCACGCCCAGGGAGACCGCGCCGCCGAGCGGGCTGCCCTGCCAACGAGCCGGCAGGCCCTGCTCGTAGAGGCCGTGGCCGGCCTCATGCATGATGCCGAACAGCGCCGGGCGGAAGTCGTCCTCCTGCAGCCGCCAGGTGATGCGGACGTCCTCCAGGTCGAAGGTGGTGCAGAAGGGGTGGGTGGTCTTGTCGAGGCGGCCGGCTTCGAAGTCGAAGCCCATCGCCTCGGCGACCTCGAGGCCGAAGGCGCGCTGGGCAGCCTCGGGGAAGCTCCCCTTCGCGGGGGATTCGTCGATCACCACCCCGCTGTCGGCGACCGCCTGGATCAGCGGCGCGAGCTGCTCGCGCAATTCGGCGAAGACCGGGGCCAGCTGGGCCTCGGTGGCGCCGGGTTCGTACTCGTCCATGAGCACGTCGTAGGCCGGGCGCGAGGAGTCGATGGCCGCCGCCTGCTGGCGGCGCAGGTCCACGGAGAGCGCCAAGGCGTCCCGGAACAGCGAGAAGTCAGCCTGCTCCCGCGCGGTCTGCCAGGCCGCCAGCCCGGCGCTGTTGGCCTCGGCCATGGCCTTGGTCAGCTCGGCCGGCACCCGGGCGGCGCGATCGTGGCGCCGCCGCGCCTCGCGGGCGAGGGCCTCCAGGTCGCTGCCGGGCTCGGCCGCCGCCTCGCAGGCCTCGATCGCCTCGGCCAGCGCCGGCGCGGTGATCTTCTCGTGCCAGATCCCGGCCAAGGTGGCGAGCTGGCGGCCGCGACCGGCCTGCCCGCGCGGCGGCATGTAGGTCTCCTGATCCCACTGCAGGACGGCGCTGGCGGAATTCAGGTCCTGGATCTCCCGCCACAGCGTGACGAGCCTTTCCTGGGCAGCGAGGTCGGCCATGGCGCGGAATTGTAGGTCCGCGCAGAACATCGACGTGCCCGGAGGGAGCGGCAGCGCCCGCCGGGTCAGCGGGAGCTCCCCCGCGCAGGCTCAGCGCAGCGCGCGCTCGGGCGCCCCGGGCAGCGGCCCCATCCGGTGCTCGGCCTCGGCCGGCGCGTACCACAGCGCCAAGGTGGCGAGGTCCACCTCGCGCTCCCCGAGGTCGAGCGGCAGCTCCAGCCTGAGGGAGTCCTCGAAGGCCGGCTGGGCGCCGACCAGGCTGCGGTCGAAGCTGGTCCAACCGTTGCCGATCCCCACCCCGCCGAAGGGTCCGCGGCGGGCTCGCAGCTCGCCAGGCGGCAGGCCGAAGAAGCCGCTCGGGTCCACCGCGCCGGTGAAGCCCTCGCCGCGCAGCGCGACCGCGGCCGCCAGCAACTTGCCGGGGCCATCCGCGTCGAGCAGCAGGCAATCGAAGGCGCCGCTGCGGTCCTCCTGCAGCTGCCAGGCGCCGTGCAGGCGCCACGGCCCGGGATCCACTTGGGCGTAGTACACGTGCAGCCGGAGCAGCGGGACCTCGAAGCTCTCGTTGAGCAGCACCACCCGCACCTCCTCGCCGAAGGGGATCGGCAGGAAGGAGTCGAAGGTCACCCCGCGGTGCTCCTCGTGCACCACCCGGAGCAGGTGGGAGGGGCCGGCCGGGAGCGCGCTGCTGGCGGCGAAGTAATCCCCCAGCGGCAGGTTGAGGGTCACCTTGTCGTCGGTCTTGATCCGCAAGCGGACGCCGCGCAGCAGGCGGCCGAGGTCGAGCTCGTCGGCGTTGACCACCTCGATGCGGAAGCCGTGCACGAGGCCGGAGCCCTTCACCTGGCCGGTGATCCGGCTGTTGGTGCGCACCCGCCCCATGCTGGTCGTGCGCAGGCGCGGCTGGACCAGGAACTCACCGCGCTCGAGCATGCCGTCGACGAGCTCGTAGGACCCGGCGTGGCGCTGCCAGAAGTCCGAGTCGGCGTCCTCCATCTCCTCGGCGGCGAGGCCGGTCCGCAGCTCGCAGCGGTAGGCCAGGCCGGCCGCGGTGGCGGTGACGCGGAGACCGTCGGAGAAGGGGATCGGCACCTGCAGGTCGAGGGCGCCGTCGAGCCGCTGGACCAGCGGGCCGCCGAAGGACGGGTGGGAGGCGGGATCCTCGAGGTCGAGCACCAGGCCGGGTTCCTCGGCCCCGCCGAAGCGGAACTCGAGCTTGCCCCGCGCGGCCGGGGTCCAGATCCGCGCCAGCACTCCGGCGCCCGCCTGCTCCAGGACCAGCTCGCCGGCCGCGGCGGTGGTGCCGCGGCGGACCACGGTGGACTCCCCCGCCGACGGCGGTCCGGTCAGCCGCGAGAAATCGAGCAGGGGCTTGAGGTATTCACCCGGGACCTGCGCGACGGCGGGCTCCTGGGCGGCGGCGAGGGTCAACAGGGCGGTGAGCAGCATCGGATCGAGGGGGACGGGGCGCCGTTCCTTATCGAGAGGAACGGACGCTCTTCTTGACGCTGCGCTTGGTCTTCCGAGCAGCCTTCTTGGCCGGCCGCGGGGAAGTTTTGCCCGCCTTGCCGCCGGAGCGGGTGTTGCCGGCCTTGGTCTTGCGCTTGGCCGTCTTCTTGGCCGTCTTCTTGGCCGCCCCGGGCTTGCGCCCCGGCTTCTTGCGACCGGCGGTGAGGCCGACCTCGGTCAGCCGCTCGGCCAGGCCGGCCTTGTCCAGATCGCGGATCGCGGCGATCGCGCTGAGCTGCTTCTGGCGCGGCGCGCTGCGGCCCTTCTCCCAGGACCAGACCGTGTTCAGCCCCACCCCGACCAGCTTGGCGAGCGCGGCCTGGGACAGCCCGTGGCGCTTCCGGAGCACCGCGACCGTGTCCTTGCGCCAGCGGATCGCCGGGGCCTCCGCGGCGGCTTCGGCGGGCGCGGGGGCGCCGCTGGCCACGGCCTTCTTGAGCGCGTTGAGTTCGCGCTGCTGCTCGGCCACCAGCTTGCGCAGGGCCTGGTTGCGCTGCTTCTCCTTCAGGAAGCTCTTCTTCAGCTCCAGGGCCTGGCTGCGGGCTTCGCTGCGGGCCAGACGGCGGATCTCGGATTTGAGGACGTTGGCGAGGTTGGGCATGGGCGATTCGGGCCGCGTACTCCCGGGGGAAGCCGACCACGTCGGGCCGCGACCCTAGCACAACCGGGAAAGAATGCGGGAAACGGAGCCATGTTGCCGGCCGCGGTGGGAGGTTAATCCCTCCCCTGATGGCACAGAACCTCGTCGAGAAGATCGTCCAGTCCTATGCGGTGGGTCTCGAAGCGGGCGCCGAGGTGCGATCCGGCGATTTCGTCACCGTTCGCCCGCGCCACGTCATGACCCATGACAACACCGCCGCGGTGATGCAGAAATTCCAGGGTCTGGGCGCCGCGCGCATGGCGGATCCGGCCCAACCGGTGTTCGCGCTCGACCACAACGTGCAGGACCGATCGGAGGGCAACCTGGCCAAGTACGCCGGCATCGAGGACTTCGCCGGCCGCCACGGGGTCGACTTCCACCCCGCCGGCCGCGGCATCGGCCACCAAGTGATGGTCGAAGAGGGATACGCCTGGCCCGGCGCGCTGGTGGTCGCCTCGGACTCGCACTCCAACATCTACGGCGGCATCGGCGCGCTCGGCACGCCCGTGGTCCGCACCGACGCCGCCGCGATCTGGGCCACCGGCGAGACCTGGTGGCAGGTGCCGCCGGTGACCCGGGTCGAGCTGAGCGGCGCGCTGCGCCCCGGCGTGTCCGGCAAGGACCTGATCCTGACCCTGTGCGGACTCTACGCCGATGACGAGGTGCTCAACCACGCGGTCGAATTCAGCGGCCCGGGGGTGGCCTCGCTGTCGATGGACGAGCGCCTCACGATCGCCAACATGACCACCGAGTGGGGCGCGCTGACCGGGGTCTTCCCCTGCGATCAGACCACCCGCGACTGGCTGGCCGGGCGGGAAGGGGTGCACCCGAACTTCACCCCCGAGGCCCTCGGCGGCGCCGCCGCGCTACCCGAGGCCGACCTGGACGCCGACTACGAGCAGCTCATCGAGGTCGACCTCGGCAAGATCGAGCCGCACGTCTGCGGGCCCGACACGGTCAAGGTCATGGAGTCGGTGAAGAGCATGGCCGATCGCCGGGTGGCGGTGCACAAGGCCTACCTGCTCTCCTGCGTCAACGGCCGGGTCCAGGACCTGGCCGACGCCGCGGCGGTGCTCGACGGCGCCCAGGTCGCCGAGGGCGTCGAGCTCTACCTCGCCGCCGCCTCCGATGAGGTGCAACGCGAGAGCGAGGCCCGCGGTGACTGGCAGAAGCTGCTCGACGCCGGCGCGCGCGCGCTGCCGCCAGGCTGCGGCCCCTGCATCGGGCTCGGCGAGGGCCTGCTCGAGGACGGCGAGGTCGGCATCTCGGCCACCAACCGCAACTTCAAG
>CAZXTO010000158.1:5311-7871 GCA_964643675.1 uncultured Planctomycetales bacterium | reverse complement strand
TCCACCAAATCTTACGAAGGAGCCTGACACCTCTTGGATGTCCTCCCACAACGGCGCGGTCACCACCAGCGGACGGCCCGTCATCGGGTGCTCGACCTCCAGCTTCCACGCGTGCAGCGCTTGGCGGTCGAGCACCAGCAGCTCACGATCCGCCTCCGTCAGCTCGCCTTGCACGGCGCGGATGAAGACCTCCTCGCCCCCCTGATACAGCTTGTCGCCGAGGATCGGGTGGCCGATCGCGGCCAGGTGGACCCGGAGCTGGTGCTGTCGGCCGGTCTTCGGCCGCAGCTCGACCAAGGTGTGGCCCGGCAGCCGCTCGGCCACCCGCCACTCGGTCAGCGAGGGCTGGCCGCCGTCGTCGTGGCGCACGGTCATCTTCAGGCGCACCTCGGCGGTCAACGCCCGGCCCAGCGGCAGGTCGATCACGCCCTCCTCCTCGGCCATCTCCCCCACCACCAGCGCCAGGTAGGTCTTCTGCACCGTGCGCGCCTCGAACTGCCGGCCGACCCGCGTCCGCGCCAGCTGATCCTTGGCCGCCAGCACCACCCCGCTGGTCTCCCGGTCCAGCCGATGACACAAGGTCGGCACCTCCTCGGTTTGGCCGTGCACCGCGCGGTGGCGCTCGTGGATCAGGTGGATCAGCGATCCGGTCAAGTGCCCCTTCGAAGGGTGCACCGAGATCCCCGGCGGCTTGTTCACCGCCACCACCGAGTCGTCCTCGTAGACGACCTCCAGCCCCTCCGGCTCGACCACCGGCCGCGGCCCGCCCTCCTCCGCCTTCGGCGCCGGCGTCCGCAGCACCACCTCCTGACCCCAGCGCAGCTTCAGCCCGCGCTTCATGGCCGCGATCGGCGCCTGCTGCGGGTCCTTGCCCGGCAGCACCTCGACCCAGCCGTCCTCGATGAAGCGCCGCACGCCCTCGCGAGAGCGCCAGGCCACCCGCGCCGCCAGGAAGCTGTCGAGCCGCTGGCCGTGCTCGGGCTCGCCGACGTCGAAGCGCTGCTCGACGTAGTCCAGGCTCAGGTCGCGCTGGCCGCGGCGCTTCTTGCGGTCGGTTCGACGGGGCATCGGGAGTCGATCGGGAGGGGCGGCAGTCCCGCGGAGGCGGGCCGGAAACGAAGCGGGCCCCGGCGCGACAGCGCCGAGGCCCGGGCGGAACCCGAAAATCCTCTTAGAAGCGGGCGTGGCGGCGCATGCGCTCCGCCTTGCGGATCACGCGGATCCGCTCCAGCTTGGCCTTACGACGAGTCGTGGTCGGCTTCTCGAAGAAGGACTTGGCCTTGGCGACCTTGAAGATGCCGCTGTAGTTGCACTGACGCTTGAAGCGCCGGATGGCGGCTTCGAGCGACTCGTTGGGACGGACTTGGACTTTCACCATTCTGTAAGATTCGGATTCCGCGGTCCTTGCGACCCATTCCCGAAGACCGGGTCGGGTCCGCAAAGGGCCGAATAGTCTAGCCCTCGACCCCGGATCCGTCCACCCGGGGCCTCTCCGGACCCCGTGCCGCGCCCCCCCGCTCCCGCCCCCGCCCACGAGCTGCTCGAAGGGCAGGTGGCGACCGTGATCTACGCCAGCGAGGAATCCGGCTTCGCTGTGGTCGGCCTGATCACCGAGGACGGCCCCCAGACCGCCGCCGGCTCGATCGCCCCGGTCCACGAGGGCGAGATGCTGCGGCTGCACGGCCGCTGGGACACCCACCCCAAGTTCGGCCGCCAGTTCAAGGCCCAGTGGTCGGAGCACGCCACCCCCACCACCCAGGACGGCCTCGAGCGCTACCTCGGCAGCGGCGCCTTCCCCGGCATCGGCCCCGGCCTGGCCTCCAAGCTGGTGGAGCACTTCGGCGACCAGGCCCTCGACGCCCTCGCGGCCGGCCCGGAGCGCCTGCGCCAGGTGAAAGGGATCGGCAAAGTCAAGGCCGAGGCCTTGTCTGAGGCCTTCCAGGAGGGCCACGAGCGCCACCGGGTGCTGGCCGAGCTGCGCGGCTTCGGCCTCAACGGCGGCCAGGCCCGCACCCTCTACGAGCGCTGGGGCCCCGGGGCGGTCGAGCGGGCCAAGGGCGACCCCTACGCCCTGATCGAGCAGCTGCGCGGGGTCGGCTTCGAGACCGCCGAGCGGCTGGCCAAGGGGCTGGGCATCCCGCGCGACTCGGTGGTCCGCGGCCGCGGGGTCATCACCCACCTGCTCCGCCGGGCCGGCAAGGAGGGCCACGTCTGCCTGCCGCAGGCCGAGCTCTGGGACCAGCTCGACGGCCTCGGCCTGAGCACCGCCACCGTGGCCGAGGCCGCCGCGGAGCTGGTCGGCCAGCAGCGTCTGGTGATCGAGGACGCCGCCGGGGTCTGGTACCTGTCCGGCCTGTGGCAGGACGAGTGCGGCGTCGCCGAGCACCTGCAACGACTGCTGGCGGCCGAGACCCCGGCCGCGGCCAGCCCGGAGCAGGTGATGGCGGCGATGCAGCGCACCGCCTTCCAGCCCGACCCCAGCCAGCGCCTGGCGATCGAGACCGCGCTGTGCGAGCCCTTCTCGGTCCTGACCGGCGGCCCCGGCACCGGCAAGACCACC
>CAZXTO010000158.1:0-5301 GCA_964643675.1 uncultured Planctomycetales bacterium | reverse complement strand
GGCTGCTGCTCGAGATCCTCGAGAGCGCCGGGGTGGAGCCGGTGGCCCTGGCCAGCCCCACCGGCCGCGCCGCCAAGCGCCTGCAGGAGGCCACCGGCCGCGACGCCGGCACCGTGCACCGCCTGCTCGGCTTCGACCCGATCAGCGGCGAGTTCCGGCGCGACGAGGACGAGCCGATCGACGCCGCCTTCCTGGTCCTGGACGAGGTCTCGATGATGGACCTGCCGTTGGCGCACGCCGTGCTGCGCGCGGTCCCCGACGGCTGCCGCGTCCTCTTCGTCGGCGACGCCGACCAGCTGCCCTCGGTCGGCCCCGGCTCGGTGTTGCGCGACCTGGTCGCGGCCAGCAGCGCCCCGACCGTGCGGCTCGAGCACATCCATCGCCAGGGCGCCGGCTCCGGCATCACCGACGCCGCCCACCGCATCCTGTCAGGTGAGCCGCCGGTCACCGCCACCGGTCCCGGCGGCGACTTCTTCCTCACCTTCCAGGACGACGCCGCCCGCGCCGCCGAGCTGGTCGAGCGCATCGTCTGCGAACGCATCCCCGAGCGCTACGGCCTCGACCCGCACCAGGACGTGCTGGTGCTGGCGCCGATGTACGCCGGCCCGCTCGGGGTCGACGCCCTCAACGATCGGCTCGGCCGCCGCCTCAACCCCGACGCCGAGGCGCTGATCCCGGAGGCCGCGAACGGCGGCGCGGCCCGCGGCGCCGCCCGCTTCCGCCCCGGCGACCGCGCGATGGTGATCCGCAACGACTACGACCGCGAGGTCTTCAACGGCGACGCCGGCCGCGTCACCGTGGTCGAGAGCAACGCGGTCACGGTCGAGATCGAGGGCCGGCCGCAGACCTACACCGCCGAGCAGCTCGGTGACCTGATCCCGGCCTGGTGCGTGACCGTTCATCGCTCGCAGGGATCGGAGGCGCGCGCGGTCGTGATCGTGCTCGGCCGCTCGCACTACCTGATGCTGCGCCGCAACCTGCTCTACACCGCGGTCACCCGCGGCCGCGACCTGGTGTGCGTGGTCGCGGCGCACTCGGCCCTGCACCGGGCGGTGTCGAACGCCGAGGAGAACCAGCGCCACGGCCGGCTGCGGGAACGCCTCGACGGCGAGCCCGGCCCGCCCGGCGCGGCGCCGCCGCTCTAACGCGGCAGCCCGTAGCGATTCCGCAGCGGCTGGTTCTTCTTGTAGAGCTCGAGCCGCTGGCGCATCTGACCGGCCAGCTGGTCCTGGCCCTGCTGCATCACGCCGAAGATGGCGTCGGTCAGGATCTGCACCGCCTGCTGATACTGGCCGGCGTTGGCGAAGGCGGCGGCGCAGGCGTCGAGCACCCGCGGGTCGGAGCCGGCTTCGGTCTTGCGCAGCTGCTCGCACCAATAGAGGGCCTGGTTGGCGTCGCGCACGGTGGACTCAGGGTGGGTCGAATAGATCCACACCAGCATCACCGCCGACTGCACCGCGGTGGCGCCGGCCTGGGCCGAGTAGCGCAGGTTGTCGATGGCCTCGACCGGCTGGTCGCGCAGCATCAGCAGCTCGCCGAGGGTGAGGCTGACCTGCGGCACGCGACCGTCCACGCCGGAACCCTGCAGCCGCTTGCTGGCGGCGGAATTGAGCTGGTTGGCCTCGCGGTAGACCCGGATCGCGTCGTCGATCCGGTTCATGCGCCGGTAGAGGTCGCCGAGGTTCACCCGCGGCTTGACGTACTCCGGCGCCAGCTCGGCCGAGCGCGTTAGCATCCCCTCGATGCGCTGGTTCATCGCCGCCGACGGCTCCCGGAAGTGCAGCAGCAGCTGGCCCAGGTTGTTCATCGCCTGGGGGTGGTAGGGCCCGGTCTCGACCGCGCTCTCCAGCAGGTCGATCGCCTCTTCGCGCTTCTCCACGGCCTGCTGCTGGAGCTGGCGCACGGTCGCCTCCGGCAGGCCCGGCTGCTGCGCGCTCCGCAGCAACCCCTGCGAGTCCTGGTAGGCCATCAGGCCGAGGTTGTTGAAGCCGATCGAGGCCTCCGGGTTGCGCTCGACGGTGTCGAGCCAGAGGACCTCCTCGTTCTCGTAGATGAAGCCCTGCTTGAAGCTCAGGAAGCCGAGCACCACGATCAGCGCCGGCGCCCCGAACTGGGTCAACTCCGCGCGCGGCCGACCGTCGCGGGTCCAGAACAGGACGCGGCTGATCAGGACCACCATCGCGATCGCCGCGTGGTACTGGAAGTGGTCGGCGACGAAGCTGAACTGGTGCGGGTAGACGTTGAGGAAGCCGAGGGCGGGGAACAGCACGCCGCCGAAGATCAGCACCGCCACCAACGGGCCGCGGCCCCACCGGCGCAGCATCGCGATCAGGAACGCCACCAGCGCCAGCGCAGCGACCGGGAAGATCCACTGCGTCGGGTCCCCGCTGTCGATCTCCCACAGCGGATAGATGAAGAGGAGGCCGAGCGGCCACACCAGGGTGCCGAGGTAGCTCCACAGGATGCGGCCAGCGATCAGGCAGCGCTCCACGAAGCTGTGATCCCAAGCCTGGCCTTCGGCGCCGACGTGCTCGACCTCGAGCACGGCGGTCCACCAGCCGGCGATGCCGCCGAGCAGGAGCATCACGGACAGCGGCAGGACCACCCGCAGCATCTCCGCCTTGGTGAAGGGGTGGCGCTTCCACCACAGCAACAGCATCGTGACCGCCGGCGCCGAGGCGACCACGGTCTTGCTGGCCAAGGCGCCGGCGAACAACAGCACCGCCCACAACAAAGCGAGCGGCTTCTTCTCCAGGGCATAGCGCAGCGACTGGTGGATCGAGGCCAGCGCCAGGAACAGCGACAGCACGTTCTTGCGCTCGGTGACCCAGGCCACCGACTCGACGTTGACCGGGTGCACGGCCCAGATCGCCGCCATCAGCCACGCGCCCGGCATGCCGAGCCGCAGCAGCAGCAGCCACAGCATCACCGCGCCGAGGCCGTGCAGCAGCACGTTGTCGAGGTGGAAGCCGAAGGCGTTGGGGCCGCCGCTCTCGTCATCGCCCCACAGCCGCCGCTCGAGCCAGAAGGTGGTGTGGACCAGCGGGTAGTACTGCGGCAGCGAGGAGGGTTCGAACCAGATCCGCTCGAGCCCGCCCTCCTCGGTCAGAACCGGGTTCTCGGTGACGTAGTCGTTGTCGTCCCAGATCCACTGGTTCGGCAGCGCCGAACCGAAGGCGACGAGGGCCAGCAGGACCAGGCACAGGCCTTGGAGCCAGGTCAGCAGGACCAGGCACAGGCCTTGGAGCCAGGTCGGGAGAGGGCGCCGCATTGCCATGGGAAGAGCCTAGCCTTTCAGGAAGCGGATCGAGCCGCCGGGCAGCAGGTAGAGGATCAGCATGGTGCCGCCCTCGACGGTCGGCACGTGGCGCGAACCGGGGCCGTAGACGGTCCAGCCGGGCGGGTTGCCGTCGAAGCGCGGGTCGCCGTCGACGGCGAAGCAGAGGTCGATCTCGCCTTCGGGGTGCTCGTGCAACGGCCCGGGCACCGACATCAGGACCGCGTCGGCACTGAAGTCGGCGCTGTCCTCGCTCTCGGGGAACAGCCGCGAATACTGCAGCGGCGGCGCGCCGTGGTCGCAGATCGCGCCGGCGGCAACGGCCTCGCGCATGGCGCGGCCGAGCTCCTGCACGAAGTCGCCGTCGAAGGGGAATTCCGCGTCGAGGGCGGCGCGGGCGGCCTCCGGGTCGCTCAGGTCGAGCCCGGCGGCGAAGACCAGCAAGGGACGGAGTTGGCGGGGATTCAGCTCCATGAAGCCGAATATCCTACTCGTCCTCGTCGCCGGTATAGCCGAGCTGGCTGAGCTTGCGCTTCTCGGCGGCGCTGAAGACGCGGGTGGGCAGCGCCGGCAGCAGGTCGTGCTGGAAGCGCTCGTGCACGGCTGCCATCAGCTCGGCGATGACGTCGAGGCGGTCCATCCGCAGGTCCTCGAGCTCGGCGGGGTCGTCGTCGAGGTGGTAGAGCGCCTTCGCCAACAGCTCGTACTCGCCCTGCACCGGCGGCTCGCCGTAGCGCACCTCGGCGTGCAGCTTCCACGGGCCCTGGCGGGCGATGATGCCGCCGCGCATCACCGCCAGCGCGACGCGGTCCTCGTCGGGAGGAGGCTGCAGCAGCGAGCGGCCGTCGGCCCCCTGTAAGGGCGCGCCGGTGAGCTCGAGGATGGTGCGGGCGGCGTCGACCAGCTCGACCACCCCTTCGGCCTGCGCGCCGGCGGGTACGCCGGGACCGGCCAGCAGCAGCGGCACCGCGATCTCCCCCTCGTAGAGGGTGGTGGAGTGTTCGACCGCGCCGCGCTCGCCGAACATCTCGCCGTGGTCGCTGGTGAAGAGGACCAGGGTCGGGCGACCGGTGGCCTCGACCGCCGCCATCAGGGCGCCGATCTGCTGGTCGAGGTAGAGCACCTCCTCGTCGTAGCGGCCGCGCAGGAAGCGGCCGAGCGCCCGGCCGCGGTCGCCGCCCTCGCCGCCGTCGGCGCGGATGCGTTCGCGGAGCTCGACGCGGGCGCCGAAGTCGTCGAGGGGATGGTTGTCGTAGCCGGCCGGCAGCTCTTCGTCGGTGAGCGCGCCGGCGTAGGGCGGCGGCGCGATGTAGGGGGTGTGCGGGTCGTAGTAGTTGAGGAACAGGAAGTAGGGCCGGTCCTGCGCTGCGAGCTCGCGGATGCGGCCGGCTGCGGCAGCGGTGGTGCGCTGGCCCTCTTCGAGGTGCGGCCGGAAGAAGTAGCGCGCCTGCGGGTAGAGCAGCCGCCGCATCACGAAGTTGACCGGGCGGCGCAGGGTCTCGGCGGGGGTCAGCCAGCCGAGCCAGGTCTGGCGGTCCTTCCACTCGACCAGCTCCCACCACGGGTCGAGGGTGCGCTGCGGATCCCAGACCTCGAAGCCGGCCGCGAAGTCCTGGGAGTCGCCGCTGGCCGTGCTGAGCAGGGGGTTGGCGGCGATGCCGGCGGTGCGGTAGCCGATCGAGGCCAGGCGGTCGGCCAGGGTGCGGCTGCCCCAGGTGGTCTCGAGCTGGGCCTCGGTCGGCCAGCCGTGCAGGTTGCTGCGCATGCCGACCTTCTCGATGTCGAGCGCGCACAGCAGCGACAGGTGGCTGGGCAGGGTCTGGTTGCAAGGCGACAGCGCGGCCGCCGCGTGCAGGCCGCGATCGCGCAGGCGGTCGAGCTGCGGGGTGGGGAGCTCGGGGTCGCGGAGGGCGTCGGCGCGCAGGGTGTCGGCGACCACCAGGACGACGTCGGGGTGCTCGGCGCTGGCGGCCAGCGGCGGGGCGGCGGAGTCGGCGGGGGGCAGCGGGGGCGGCGGCGCCACC
>CAZXTO010000157.1:0-7878 GCA_964643675.1 uncultured Planctomycetales bacterium | reverse complement strand
GTTTCGGGCCGGACGGAGTCCGCGGCGGGGAGCCTCCGCCCGCTTCAGGGGACGATCTGGACCGCGACGAAGTTGGACTGGAAGTCGTCGGGATGGAGGGTGGTCCAGGCGAAGGTGAGGGTGGTGGGGGCGGCCACCGGGAAGGGCCCGGGGTGGGTCAGGGTGGCGCGGGCGCGGCCGTCGGCGTCGAGGCTGCCGCGGAAGTCCTGCAGGTGGACGTCGTTGGCGTTGAGGTAGATGTAGCGGGTGAGCCCGTCCTGGGTGAGGGGCAGGCTGCCGCCGCCGGGCAGGCCGATGCCGCTGGTGCCGCTCATGCTGCCGAGCAGCAGGTACTCGCGACCGGCGGCGGCCGGGCCGGCGTCGAGGACGAAGTGCACGTCGCCGCCCTCGGCCTCGGAGAGGGCGTGGTTCTCGAGTTCCAGCGGGTCGGTGAAACCGTTGACGACGAAGGCCGGGTAGGACTCGCCGCCGCAATCCCAGTCGAGCGGGACCAAGGTGCCGGGGTTGCCCCAGCTGACGTAGACCGCGTGGTCGGGCAGCGAGGGGATGTTCGACTCGTGGATGGTGAACTCCTTGGGCGCGCCGTCGAGCACGTAGAAGTCGATGCTCATCACGCAGATGCTGTCGCTCCACGGAATCGGGCCGCCGACGCCGACGATGAAGCCGGGCGGCGAATCGAAGTTGAGCGGCGGGAAGCCCACGCCCTGGCCCCAGGTCAGGTCCCAGTCCGTGACGACCACGCCGTCGGCGTAGTCCATGCCGCCGATCACGAGCTCCCAGGCGGAGATGCCGGTGGGGTCGCTGCCGCCGGTGATGCACAGGTAGATGGTGGCCGGGTTGGCGGGGCCGGGGGCGAGCTCCAGGTGGGAGACGCCGCTGCCGTCGGCTTCGGTGTAGAGACCGATCAGGTCGGTCCGACCCTGCGCCTGCGCGGGCGCGGCCAGGAGCAGCAGGGGCAGGAGCGGGGAGAAGGCGGAGAGGAGGCGGAGGTGTTTCATCGGGAAGGGGAGCCGGACGCACGATCGGGCTCGTCCCTGGTCCATTCGCCGTCTCCGGCTCCCCTGCCTCAGGAAAGCGCGACTCCGGATCCCGTGGTAGGCTGAACCCATCCCCTTGGGGCTGGCGCAATCCCGCCGCGGCGCCGGCTGCTCCCTGCTCACCCGTCCCCCCTTCTCTCCCGATGCGGTTCGCGCTCCTTCTCCCCTCGCTCCTCCTCGTCGCCGTGGCCCCGGCCCAGACCTCCTACACCGAGGAGGCGGCCGCCAACGGCCTCGCCATGACCCACCAGCCGGCGCCGGGCCACCCCTCCATGGGCATGGTCGGCGGCGGCACAGTCGGCGACTTCAACAACGACGGCCTGCCGGACGTGTTCGCCTTCAGCGGCGGCACCGGCCCCGACCACCTGTTCATCAACCAGGGCAACGGCAGCTGGGTCGACCAGGCCACCGCCTGGGGCCTGACCGACGAGATCTACGGCATCGGCGCCGCCGCCGGCGACTTCGACAACGACGGCTGGCTGGACCTGTACGTGACCTCCTGGGGCGACCCGGTCGGGGGCCTGCGCCACGACGCCAACCGCCTCTACCGCAACAACGGCAACGGCAGCTTCACCGACGTCGCCGCGTCGGCCGGGGTGCAGTCCGGCAGCACCGACGCCGACAGCTTCGGCTGCTGCTGGGGCGACTACGACCTCGACGGCGACCTCGACCTGTTCGTGTCCGCCTACGGCCCGATCTCGACCCCCAACCGCCTCTACCGCAACGACGGCAACGGCGCCTTCACCGAGGTCACCGCCGCCGCCGGCCTGACCGGGGTCGACACCGTGCACGGCCTGGCCTGCCAGTTCACCGACTTCGACGGCGACCGCTACCCGGAGCTGGTCCTGGTGGGGGACACCGGCACCAGCCGCTACTTCATCAACAACCGCGACGGCAGCTTCACCGATTCCACCGCCACCGTGCAGGACCTGAACAAGCCCAACGGCATGGGCATCGCCACCGGCGACTTCGACGAGGACGGCGACCTCGACTTCTACGTCAGCGACATCTACTGGGCGCTGACCGGCCTCGGCGGCAACCGCCTGTACTGGAACCAGGGCGACCACGTCTTCACCGAGGGCGCGAAGACCGCCGGCTGCGACCTGAACGGCTGGGGCTGGGGCATCGCCGCCAACGACCTGGACAACGACGGCTGGCTCGACCTGGCGACCACCAACGGCTGGGCCGGTTCCTGGGCCTGGTACCCGACGCGGCTGTTCTACAACAACGGCAACGCCACCTTCACCGACATCGCCGGCGCCTGCGGCATCAACTTCTTCGGCCAGGGCCGCGGGCTGCTCCACCTCGACGGCGACCTCGACGGCGACCAGGACCTCCTGGTGCTGACCTCGCGCGAGGACCTGCTCTACTACCGCAACGACCTCGGCAACGGCTACTCCTGGCTGCAGGTCGCGCTCGACACCGACGCCCACCCGGGGCTGGCCCCGCGCGGCATCGGCACCACCGTGCGAGCGAGCTTCGGCGGCCGCACCCTGGTGCGCCACCTCGACAGCAACCAGAGCTACCTCGGCCAGAACGAGATGAGCCTGCAGTTCGGACTCGGCGCCGCCAGCCAGGTCGACGAGCTGCGGATCGAGTGGGCCGACGGCTTCGTCAGCGTGCTGAACAACGTAGCGGTCAACCAGCGCCTGAGCGTGACTGCCGACCCGCCTTACAGCCTGGGTCCGATCGTGCGCGGCCAGAACCTGGATATGAGCCTGAGCGGCTGCGAGGCCGGCGACACGGTCGGCTTCCTGTTCAGCTTCGCCGGCCCGGGAGCCAGCCCGCCGATCGGCCAGCTCGGCGGCCTGCGGCTCGGCATCCTGCCGCCCTATCGGATCGGCGGGGTGGTGACGGCCGGCGCCAACGGCGTCGCCAGCCACAGCCTGGTGGTGCCGATGGCGGCCCCGGTGGGGCCGATCTGGAGCCAGGCGGCGGTCCAGCGGGGGGCGGCGGGAGCCGATTCCCTGGCCAGCCAGGTGATCGCCAGCTCGATCCAATAGCTGGCGAGCCTGCCACAGGAACTCGCGACAGCCGGGCCGAGGGCTCCGGAAGGGGTGCCTTGTGCCCTGCTGAGGCAGGGTTTAGGGGAGCTTCCGGGGTATCGATCCCCCCGCCACAGCCTTGGTTGCTCCCGAACTCCCTCCTGAATTGAAGGACGCTGGCTTCCGCCGCCAGCGTTCCCTGGACATCCGCCCGATCGTGGCCCGGGGCGAGGACCCCTTCACCCTGATCATGGCCGCCGCGGACTCGCTGGACCGGGACGAGGTCCTCCATCTGGCGGTCAGCTTCGATCCCTTGCCGCTGTACACCGTGCTCGGCGGCCGCGGCTTCCAGAGCCTGACCCAGCGCCAAGGCCAGTCCTACGACGTCTGGTTCTACCCGGCCGGAGCCGAGTTCCAGCACCAGGCCAGCGCCTGAGCCCCCGCTGCTAGGCTGTCCCGGCATGTGGCAGAGACTGCTGTGGATCGCCGCCGCCGGTGCGCTCGGCACCCTCGCGCGCTACGGGCTGAGCGGCCTCGGCTACCGCTGGCACGCGGGCGGCTTCCCGGTCGGCACCCTGCTGGTCAACGGGATCGGCTGCCTGCTGTTCGGCGTGCTGTGGGCCTTCACCGAGCACCGCGGGGGCGTCAGCAGCGAGATGCGGCTGATCGTGACCGTCGGCTTCCTGGGTGCCTTCACCACCTTCTCGACCTTCGCCTTCGAGTCGGCCCAGTTCCTGCAGGAGGCCAGGCTCGGCATGGTGATGTTGAACATCGCGGTGCAGAACGCGGCCGGCCTGCTGGCGGTCTTCGCTGGCGCCGCGTTGGGCGATCGCCTGTTCGCCTCGGCGGCTTGATCAGGCCCGGAGCGGCTTCTCGCCGCGCGCCTTGCGCCGCTGGTTGAGCGCGTGCAGCGCGGCCGGCGCCTTGGCCAGCAGCTTGAGGAATTGCGAGCGGGTCACGCCCAGGGCCTCGGCGACGGCGGCGAGCTCGTCCTCGTAGAGGTGGAGGGTGTCCAAGGCCTCCGCCAGGATCGCCGGGAAGTCGGCGTGCTCCGGGTTGACGGCGATGCGCTGCTTGCGCACGCGGCTGCGCCAGAGCTCGCTGGGGCGGAAGGCGCCCGGCGGCACGAGGTCCTCGTCGCGCAGCGGGGTGCGGTAGTCCAGCGCCAGGTTGAGGCGCAGCCGGAAGAAGGCCACCTGGTTGTTGCGGTGCTGGCTGCGGCGCTCGCCGGCGAAGGCGCAGATGCCGGTCGGCACGTGGGTGAGGCGGATCTCGGTCTCGACCCGGTTGCGGTGCTGGCCGCCCGGCCCGGAGCCGCGGGTGCGCTCGGTGCGCAGGGCCTTGCGCAGCTCTTCCTCCGGCAGCCGGGCCGGGTGGATCCGGGTCGGGTCCTCCATGGGGTGGCATGATGACGAGGAGGGAAGATCGCCGCCACCGGCGGCGTCCCATTCTCCAGGAGGTAGGAATCATGAAGATCCCGTTCGTATCGCTCGTCCGCGCGGCCGCCGCTGCGCTCGGTCTCATGGTCTGTTCCCCGTCCGGCATCGCCCAGGAGCCCTGGCGTGGCCACCCGGGGGTCAGCTTCAACGAGCACGAGGTGGCCTTCGAGCTGGAGGGGCAGGAGCCGCTGCGCCTGGGCCAGCTCATCGAGCTGGCGAACGAGCTCACCGGCACGGTCTATTCGCTGGTGGATGGCGAGAACCGCGGCGGCCTCGCGGGGGCGCTGGAGTCGCGCACCATCGACCTCGTCGGCGGCATGCTCAAGGGGAGCGGGACCTTCCTCACGCCCGACGAGGTGCGCGCCGGCACCGCCGACCCGCTGCTCTACGTGATGTGCGTCCGCCGGCTGGAATTCGGCCAGGCGCAGTCGATCGGGGTGAACCTGCGCGCCGCGATCGGCAGCAGCAGCGGCGTCACGGCCGATGCCTTCATGCCGCTGCCGCACGAGAACGCGCTGCTGATCCAGGGCTTCGCGCCCTTCGTCGTGCAGGCCCTCGACCTGATCGACGAGCTGGACGTGGCGCCGCCGGCGGCGTCGGGGATCCCGGTGGACGGCCTGCGGGCCGCGATCGAGTCCGGCAAGATCGGCGTGGCCCCGCTGCGCGGGGAGCCGGGAGCCGGGGCCGCCGCGGCGGCGGGCGACGAGGCCTCCGCCGCCGCCGAGGAGGAGCCGACAGGCTTGGTCGACGAGAAGATCGCCATGTGGGCGGTCCTGGCCGCCTGCTTCCTGCTCCTGGTGGGAAACCGCATGGCGATCCAAGGCGTGCGCCGCGATCTCCGCAGGCTGGCTTCACGGGAGTAGCGATCCGCTATCCTGCCAGACATGGAATCACGGGTCTGGCACCAGTTCTACGACGAAGGCGTTCCCCCCAAGCTCGACTTCGAAGACCTCACCATTCGCGATTTCCTGGAGAACTCGGCCGCGCGCTATTCGGAGCGTCCGGCGGTGATCTTCATGAACTGCAAGCTGAGCTACGCCCAGCTCAAGGATCAGGTCGACCGCTGCGCGACCGCGCTGGCCGCGCTCGGCGTGAAGAAGGGCAGCCGGGTGGCGGTGCACGCGCCGAACATCCCGCAGACGGTGATCGCCTTCTTCGCGATCCAGATGCTGGGCGGCCACGCGGTGATGACGAACCCGCTCTACGTCGAACCCGAGATCGAGCACCAGTGGAACGACGCCGGCTGCGAGGTCGCGATCACCATGGACTTCCTGTGGGACCGGCTGCTCAAGAAGATGCGCCACAAGCTGCCGGTCAAGCACTACGTGATCGCCTCGATCCCGGAGTACCTCGGCTTCCCGCTCAACCTGCTGGCGCCGCTGAAGCTGAAGAAGATGGACCCGCCGACCTGGGCCAAGGTGGCGCCGGAGCCGGGCCTGCACTTCTTCAAGAAGTGGGTCAACGGCACCACCCCGGACGTGCCGAAGGTGGACCTGTCGATGGACGACGTTGCCCTGCTGCAGTACACCGGCGGCACCACCGGCGTCAGCAAGGGCGCGATGCTGACCCAGCGCAACGTGTCCTTCAATGTGCAGCAGATCAGCGCCTGGTTCACCGGCCTCGAGAAGGGGCGCGAGGTGCTGCTGGCCTCGCTGCCGGCCTTCCACATCTTCGGCCTGACGGTGTGCACCAACTGGCCGATCTCGGTCGGCGCGGCGATGGTGCTGATGCCCAACCCGCGCGACATCCCGACCATGGTCAAGAACCTGAACAAGCACCGGGTCACGCTGATGCCCTCGGTCCCGGCGCTGTTCAACGAGGTCAACCAGTACCCGGGCATCGACGGCATCGACATCAGCTCGGTGAAGTACTGCTTCTCCGGCTCGGCGCCGCTGCCGGAGGACGTGCAGACGCGCTTCGAGGCCCTGACCGGCGCCAAGATCGTCGAGGGCTTCGGCCTCACCGAGACCTCGCCGGTGGTGACGGTCAACCCGCTCAACGGCAAGCGCAAGATCGGCCACATCGGCATCGCGGTGTCGAGCACCGACGCCAAGGTGGTCGATCCCGAGGACGGCCTGACCGAGCTGCCGAACGGCCAGGAGGGCGAGCTGATCGTCAAGGGCCCGCAGATCATGAAGGGCTACTGGGGCATGGACGACGAGACCGCCAACATGATCCGCAACGACTGGCTCTACACCGGCGACCTGGCGATCATGGACGAGGACGGCTTCCTGCGCATCGTCGGCCGCAAGAAGGACATGATCCTGGCCGGCGGCTACAACATCTTCCCCGACGAGATCGACCGCGTGCTGATGAGCCACCCCAACGTGGTCGAGGCCTGCACCATCGGCATCCCCGACGAGAAGCGCGGCGAGACGGTGAAGTCCTTCATCCAGCTCGACCCGGCCAGCTCGGTCTCCGAGGACGAGCTGACCGAATTCTGCCGCGAGCGCATGGCGCGCTACAAGGTGCCCAAGCTCTGGGAGTTCCGTGACGAGCTGCCCAAGAGCTCGATGATGAAGCTGCTGCGGCGGGTGCTGCGCGACGAGGAGATCGCCAAGCAGGAGTCGTGATCGAGCGGCCCGAGCTGTCCGGCAAGGCGGCGATCGTCACCGGCGCCAGCCGCGGCATCGGCAAGGTGATCGCGCGCGAGCTGGCCGCCTGCGGCTGCGCCGTGACGGTGGCGGCGAAGTCCGAGCACGCGCGGGAGCACCTGCCCGGCTCGATCCACGACACCGCGGCCGAGATCGAGGCCGCCGGCGGCCGCGCGCTGGCGGTGCGCACCAACCTGCGCAAGGAGGAGGAGATCGAGCGCATGGTGGCGCGCACGGTGGAGGAGTTCGGCCGCCTCGACCTGCTGGTGAACAACGCCGGCGCGCTGTGGTGGCGGCCGGTCGCCGAGACCCCCGCGCGGCGCTTCGACCTCGTGAACGAGGTCAACCTGCGGGCCGGCCACCTGGCCGCCCACTGCGCCATCCCGCATCTGCGCGCGGCGGGTGGCGGCTGGATCGTGAACGTCTCGCCGCCGCTGGACCTGGAGCTGCTGCCGGGCAAGACCGGCTACGCGGTGACCAAGCTCGGCATGACCCTGCTGGCGCTGGGCCTGGCCGAGGAGCTGCGGGCGGACGGCATCGGCGCCTTCGCGCTGTGGCCGGCGACGGTGGTGGAGTCCCAGGCCTCGATCAACCACCAGCTCGGCACCCCCGAGCAGTGGCGCAAGGCCGAGGTGGTGTCCGATGCCCTGCTGGCCCTGCTCGGCCTGCCGCGCGAGCAGGTCAGCGGCCGCGCCTGGCTGGACGAGGAGGCGCTGGCCGCGGCCGGGGTGGAGGACCTGTCCGGCTACGCCGTGGTGCCGGGCGGCGAGCCGCTCTACATCCACGGTCCGAAGGCGATCGCGGCCGCCTGGACCGACCGCGC
>CAZXTO010000156.1:0-7904 GCA_964643675.1 uncultured Planctomycetales bacterium | reverse complement strand
CTACGCCGCCGAGGCCTTCGCCGCCGCCGGCGCCCGGCTCGAGCGCGCCCGCTACCGGATCTACGCGCCGCGCCAGACCGGCGCCGAGCTGGTCCTGATCGGCCCGGATGGCGGTCGCACCGCGCTCTCCCTGCAGGAGCAGGGGTATCCCGAGGACCCCCACAGCCAGGAGCAGCAGCTGCCGCCGATGCACGGGCAGGCCGCCGCCGGCCGCGCCTCGGGCGCGGTGGTCTACGCCGGCTTCGGACGCCAGGAGGACTTCGCCGCCCTCGCCGCAGCGGGAGTGGAGCTCGAAGGCAGCATCGCCCTGGTGCGCTACGGCCGGCTCTACCGCGGCCTGAAGGTCGCCAACGCCGAGGCGGCGGGCTGCGCCGGCGCGCTGCTCTACACCGATCGCCGCGATGACGGCGCCGCGCGCGGCGAGGTGCTCCCGGAGGGGCGCTGGCGACCGGCCGACGGGATCCAGCGCGGCAGCGTCTTCAACGGCGACGGCGACCCGACCACCCCCGGCTGGGCCTCGGTCGAAGGCGCCGAGCGGGTCCCGCTGGACCGGGCGCCGGGCCTGGTCCGGATCCCGAGCCTGCCGATCTCCCACGCCAACGCGGCCGTGATCGCCGGCGAGCAGGATCTGCCTGAGCACCCCTGCGCGCTGGACGCCCGGGTGGAGCTGGAGCTCCGCCAGGATCCGGCGCTGGTGGAGATCGAGAACGTGCTGGGGTGGATCGACGGCTCGACGCGGCCGCAGGAGTGGGTGATCGCCGGCGCCCACCGCGACGCCTGGGGCTTCGGCGCGGTCGACAACGGCAGCGGCAGCGCGGTGCTGTTCGAGACCGCGCGCGTGCTCGGGGCCGCCCTCGAGCGCGGCTGGCGGCCGGAGCGCAGCATCGCCCTCGCCACCTGGGACGCCGAGGAATGGGGGCTGGTCGGCAGCACCGAGTGGGTCGAACAACACCGCGACCGGCTCGCCGCCAGCGGCGTGGCCTACCTGAACATGGACGTGGTCGCCAGCGGCCCCAGCTTCGGCGCCTCCTGCTCGCCCGGCATGGCCGACTTGCTGCGCCAGGCCTGCGCCGACTCGGGCGTCGACCCGCCGGCCTCGCTCGGCGTGCCCGGCGGCGGCTCCGACCACGTGCCCTTCCTCGAGCTGGCAGGCATGGAGGTCGCGGCCTTCGGCTTCCACGGCGGCCACGGCACCTACCACTCGGCCTACGACACGGCGTGGGTGGTCGAGCAGTTCCTCGACCCGGACTTCGCCCACCACGCCTCGGCCGCCCGTCTGCTGGTGCGGCTCCTCAGCCGCCTCGGCCAGGGCGACGCCCGCCTCGACGGCCTGGCCGGCTGGGCGCGCCAGACGCGCCAGGCGCTGGGCGCGCGCGAGGACCTCTCAGAGGCGCAACGGGAACTGCTCGGAGCCGCGGTGACCGAGCTCGAAGCGGCGGTCGCGGAGGCCGGCGCTTCCGCCCCGCATCCGCAGCGCTTCCTGCGCTTCTTCCTGCCGCCGGGCCAGGGCGAGCGGCTGATCCTGTGGCGCACCGAGGGATACGGCGCCTCCTGGTTCCCGGACCTGCGCTCGGACCCGGGCGAGACCGTCACCGACCCCGGCACCTTGGCCGCGGTCGCCGCCCTGCGCCGGGCGGCGCGCTCGCTGCCCAAAGAGAAGGCCCCCGCCGGCCGTTGACCGACGGGAGCCGTGTGCGGAGGTCCGCCTTCGACTAGAAGCCGAAGACCACCTGGAAGAAGGCCCAGAGCTGATCGTCGCCGGTGGCGATGGCATCGCCAGCGGTGAAGGAGCTCACGCCGGTCCAGACCGACACGTTGTTGGCCAGCTTGCCCTTGAGGTACAGGTCGATCTCGGTACCGATGTCCGAGTCGTTGCCCGCAGCGGAGGTGGCGCCACCAGCGCCGCCGCCGAACTGGACCGCGTCGGTGTCTTCCGCCTTGCTCAGCAGGTGGAGGTCGCCGTGCAGGTTCCAGCTCTCGTTGATGGGGAACTTGGTCTTCAGGACCAGGTCGTTCAGGTTCGACCAGGTCACGATGTCCTGGTGGCCGTTGTAGAAGTGGCCGAAGTGGAACAGCGGCACGAAGCGGTCATCGGTGCCGTCGGCGCCCGAAGCGTGCTCCAGGCCGCCGCCGACGGTGATGCCGCCGCCGAGGTCGTAGTCGACCAGGATGGCGAAGGCCTGACCTGCAGCTTCCATGGCGCCGTGGTCACCGGTCTGGGTGGCGAACTCGATCTCCCAGCCCAGCTCGTCGTAGTCACCTTCGAGCAGGAAGCCGAAGGTGTCATCGGCCCAGGCCACGCCGTTGCGGCGGTGGAAGCCGTACAGGTCGAGCCGGAACTGCTCCATGTCGTACTCGAAGTACAGGCCGTGGAACTCCCGGTTGGTCGCCCCGGCGGGCGCACCCTGACCAGCCACGGGCTGGGTGGTGAACACGTCGAAGCGGTAGTTCTCGACGGTATGGCCGACCCGGAGGCCGTCCCAGGCGCGGCCGACGTTGGACCAATCCAACGGGGAGACCATGCGCTGGTTGCCGTACTTCATCTCGAAGCGACCGATCTGGACGTCGACCGCGTCGAACAGGTTGTTCATGCGGCCGTAGGCCTGGTGGACCGAGCCGGCCGCAGCCACGCCCTGGCCGTCACCGGCCATGTTCACCGTCTCCTGCAGCTGCAGGTAGGCCGAGTTGTTGGCATCGAGTTGGGCGCCGATGCCGAGGCGGAAGCGAGCCGACTGGCTGCTATCGGCCTCCATGCCCGTCACCGGGGAGATCGGATCGCGCTGGTCGGCGCGGAACCGGAGCTGGCCATCGATGGTGAGAGCATCGATGCCGCCCTTGGCTGTCACCGGCGTACCCCCGTCCTGGGCGGACAGAGGGGCGAGACCGGCCAAAGCCGCCGTCGCGGCCAGGAAAGGAAGTTTGCTGGTCATCTTGTGTTCTAGGGAAGGCTGGTCCTTTTCGGACCGCCCTGCGTAAGCCGTGCAACCGTGGCTGCAAGACCGTTCGCTCCTTGGGCGGTCAAAAAAAGCACCGAAACAGGCCACCCGGTCCGGGAGCCCGTGGCCGGTATTTTGCAAACCTCCCCATCGAGAAAAAAGGAGCAGCCCGAAGAAGTCACCTAGCAACTCCGATGCCAATTCGGGGTCAGACGTCGATTTCTCGAGCGAGACGCTGCCTCTTTCCCTGGGCGAGGGCCTCTGGCCCCCCACCCGGCGGTCAGCTCGAGGCGAGGCCGGCGTGGGCCTCGACCGCCCGCTGAACGTATTTCCCGAGCAGGTCTCCCTCCATCTGGACCCGGTCCCCGACCGCCAGCTCCCCCAAGGTGGTCACCTCGAGGGTCTCCGGGATCAGGGCCACGGTGAAGACCCCGCCCTCACGCAGCTCCGCGACCGTCAGGCTGACGCCCTCGATGGTCACCGAGCCCTTCGGCACCAGGTAGGCCAGGATCGCCTCCGGGGCGCGATAGGTGTGGACCGAGAATTCCTCCTGGTCCTCGACCTCGAGCACCTCCCCGAGGCCATCGACGTGGCCGGAGACGAAGTGACCGCCGAGCCGGTCCCCGACCCGGAGGGACCGCTCCACGTTCAAGGCCCCGCCCACTCGGACCTCCCCAAGTCTCGTCTTTTCAAGGGTTTCCATCGACAGGTCGAAGCCGGCGCGGGTCTCCTCGAGGGCGATCACGGTGAGGCAGGCGCCGGCGACGCAGATCGAATCTCCGCGCTCCACCCCCTCCGCACAGGGGCCCAGGTCCAGGGTCAGGCGCAGGCCACCGGGGATCTCCTCCACGGCGGTCAGGGGGGCGGCTCGCTCGACGATTCCGGTGAACATCGGCGGCTTTTCTAAGCCTTTCCGGGCGCCCCGTCCAGGGCGACCTAAACCTTGTTGGAAAAGGGTGACTAGGGTATCCTGTGCGGCCATTTTCCCGGAGGACCGGGAATGCTCGAAATTCATCTCCTGACCCTGTTTCCGGAGGCAGTCGAAGGCTACCTCCGGGCCAGCATCCTCGGCCGGGCCCAGAAGGCGCACAAGCTTCGGGTCCATCTGGTGGATTTCCGGGATTTCGCCCGGGATCGCCACCGGACCGTGGATGACCGCCCTTTCGGGGGCGGGCCGGGGATGGTGTTGAAGCCCGAGCCGATCTTCGAAGCCGTCGAATGGGTCGAACGCGAGTTCGGCCCCTGCCGCAAGGTCCTGTTGACCCCCGCCGGCGAACCCTTCACCCAACGCCATGCCCAGGAGCTGGCCGCCGACGAACGGCTGCTGCTGCTGTGCGGGCGCTACGAGGGGTTCGACGAACGGATCCGGGTCGGCCTGGACTGGACCGAGCTGTCCCTCGGCGACTTTGTTCTTTCCGGAGGTGAGATCCCCGCCCTCGCGGTCATCGACGCCGCCGCCCGCATGATCCCGGGCGTGCTCGGCGACGACCAGTCCGCGGTCGAGGAATCCTTCACCGATCCGCGCCTGCTCGACCACCCCCACTACACGCGACCGATCGCGTTCCGGGAGATGGAAGTGCCGCAGGTGCTCCGCAGCGGCGACCACCGAGCCGTGGCGGAGTGGCGGCGCGAGCAGGCCATCCGCCGTACCCGCGAACGGCGGCCCGACCTCCAGGAAGGGCCGTCCTGAGCCCCAGAGCAAAGAGAGCCCGTCCCGTCATGGACATCATCCAAGAAGTCGAACAGCAGCACATGAAGGCCGAAGTGCCGGCCTTCAAGGTCGGAGACTTCGTGCGCGTCGAGTACCTGATCACCGAAGGCAAGAACCAGCGCGTTCAGCCCTTCATCGGCCAGGTCATCCGCTTCGGCGGCAACGGCGTGCGCAAGACCTTCACCGTCCGTCGCATCGTCCAGAACGAAGGCGTCGAGCGGACCTTCCCGCTGCACAGCCCCCGCGTGGTGAACGTCACCGTGCAACGCGGCCCGAACCGCAAGCCCCGCCGCGCCCGCCTGTACTTCCTGCGCGGCCGCGCCGGCAAGTCCGCCTACCTGTAGGCCGCAACCAGCTTCACCGAGGCGCGCCTGCGCCTCGGCTCCGCCTTCCCACGCAACGCCGCCGCAAGGCACCTCATGGTTCCGTACCTTTCCCGCAAGATCCTCGGCATCGCGCTCTGCACGGTGCTCTCCATCTGGAGCCTGTTCCAGTTCTCCGTGAACCTGGGACTGGACCTCCAGGGTGGCTCCCGCATCGTCTTCCACCTTCCGATCGAGGAAGAAGGTGGCCTGGCGCCGGGCGAGACCGTCGACATGGTGGTCGCCGAGACCGTCAACGTGTTCCTGAAGCGCCTGGACGGTTCGGGCATGAAGGACGTCAAGATCTACCAGGAGGGCGACGCCGGCCTCGTCATCGAGATCCCGGGCAAGGACGTCGACGAGCGCGACCGGATCATCAAGACGGTCATGGACCAGGGCCTGCTGGAGTTCCAGATCGTCGCCCAGACCACGGACCCCGAGTACGTCCTGAGCGCCGAGATCGACAAATTCCGCAATTGGCGCGCCGAGAACCCCGAGGCGCCGGTCGAGGAATTCAACAAGCTCAGCGAGGCCGATCAAGGGCCGCACACCGCGCTGAGGTGGGCGCGGCTCTCCGAGAACGCGGCCCAGGCCGGCACCGGCCCCGCGGCGGAGCTGGGCGCGGTGCCGCTGCGGAACCAGGTGGTCCTCGCGGAAGGCGGCGAGGCCGGGTCCGACGACAGCTGGCACTTCACCGGCGACATGCTGGAGTCGGGCGGCACCCAGATGTACAACCACCCGCAGACCGGCAAGCTGGTGGTCCTGTTCGAATTCCAGCAGGAGTTCAAGTACCCCTTCGAGCTGTTCACCGAGACCTACGAGGACCGCCAGATGGCGATCTGCCTCAACGGCGAGGTCGACAGCGCGCCCAACATCAACCAGCCCCTGCCTGGCAGCGGCTTCATCGAGGGCGGCGGGATCACCGGCTTCAAGCGTGAAGAAGCCGAGAAGCTGACCCTGATCCTGAAGACCGGCTCGCTGCGGGTCGCCCCGGTCCTCGAGTACCAGAACACGGTCGGCCCCGACATCGGCGCCCAGTCGATCCGCATCGGCGGCTGGTCCGCCGCGATCGGCGGCTTGCTGGTGCTGGTCTTCATGCTGGCCTACTACCGCCTCAACGGCATCGTGGCCTGCGCCTCGCTGCTGTTCAACGGCTTCATCCTGTTCGGGGCGCTGTCCTTCTTCCAGGCCACCCTGACCCTGCCCGGCCTGGCCGGCCTGGTGCTGACGATCGGCATGGCGGTCGACGCCAACATCCTGATCTTCGAGCGCGTGCGCGAGGAGCGGAACCGCGGGCGCGAAGTGCCACAGGCCTACAAGAACGGCTTCGAGCGCGCCTTCACCACCATCGTCGACGCCAACCTGACCACCCTGATCACCTCGCTGATCCTGCTGCAGGTGGGCACCGGCCCGGTCAAGGGCTTCGCGGCCACGCTGTCGCTCGGCGTGCTGACCTCGATGTTCTCGGCCCTGATCTTCTCGAAGGTGGTCTTCCACGGCCTGATCTTCGGCAAGGGCGGCTCCAAGATCTCTGAGGTCAAGATGACCCGGGCCCTGGCCAGCGGCGCCCACATCGCCTTCCTTGCCAAGCGCAAGGTCGCGGCGGTGATCTCGATCGTGCTGATCCTGCTCGGCATGTCCTTCGTGGCCATCGAGGGCAAGGGCATGCTCGGCATCGACTTCACCGGCGGCACCGTGGCCCGGATCAAGCTGGCCGAGGTCACCGAGGTGAGCGAGGTGCGGGACAAGCTGCCGAACGACTACGTCGTGACCAAGGTGACGGTCGATGACGAGGAGGCCAGCGCCACCCAGTCGAGCGAATTCCTGGTCAAGGTCAAGTCGGCCGAGGCCGGAGAGGGCGCCGCCAGCGGCTCAGCAGAGTCGGCCGTGGAGGCCGATCTGCAGCAACGCCTCGGCGCCATGCTGGCAGCCGATCAGCCCTTCCCGGAGACCAGCACGATCGGGCAGCGGGTCAGCGGCCAGATCCAGCAGTCGGCCATCCAGGCCATCCTGCTCTCGATGATCGCGATCGTGATCTACATGAACTTCCGATTCAAGGAGTTCCGCTACGGCATCGCCGCCGTGGTCGCGCTGGTCCACGACGTGATGTTCACCCTCGGCGCCTTCTCCTTGTGCCACTACCTGGGCCTGGTGACGGTGGACGTGAACCTGGAGATCATCGCCGCATTCCTGACCATCATCGGCTACTCCCTGAACGACACCATCGTCGTGTTCGACCGTATCCGGGAGAACCTGCCGCGGCGCTCGGGCAGCTTCATGGAGGTGATCGACCTGTCGATCAACCAATCCCTGAGCCGGACGATCCTGACCTCGGTCACGACCTTCGTCGTGCTGCTGGTGATGTTCCTGGCCAACCGGCCCTACCACACCGTGCTCGAGGGCTTCAGCTTCGCGATGCTGGTCGGGGTGATCGTCGGCACCTACTCGTCGATGTTCGTCGCCAGCCCGATGCTGGTCTACCTGGACCGCTGGGCCAAGAAGAAGCGGGTCGCGGTCGAGAAGGCCTGATGCTCGGCTGACGCCTCCGAGGGGCCTGCCCCCCCCCACGCGGGAGCCGGACTGCGGTCCGGCTCCCGCGCTCCCGTTCTCGGCGCTTCTCCTGCGCGGTTTCAGCGCACCCCCCGCCCGCGGTATCCTGCCCGCATGCGCGGGCTCCTCCTCTTGGTCTCCATCGCCGGCTTCATGGCCCTGATCCTGATCTGGAAGTTCCAGGACAGCCCCGAGGTCGAGGCCTCGCCGCCGCCCGACGGCAACAGCGGGCGGATCGTGGTCGGCCTGACCGAGGAGGACGCTTCGGGCGCCGGCCGGAGCGGCCGTGGAGCGCCCACGGCGAACGGGAGCTCACCCTCCCGGGCGCCCGAGAGCGACGGCAGC